>CAZUYG010000946.1:0-1730 GCA_964624265.1 uncultured Candidatus Odyssella sp. | reverse complement strand
CGTCGATCTGGCCTTCGACGAGGCGTATCGATTCCTGCAGATGCTGGCGCCGGTCCTCGCTGGCCTCGCCCAGGGCCCGGTCGAGCGCCGCGAGCTGGCGGCCGAGATCCGCCCGCAGCCGCGTGAGCGAGGTGAGTTCCTGGCGGCGCTCGTTCAGCGTCCAGCGCTGGGTCGCGATACGGCGAGGAAGAGATTGCTCCACGGCCGGAAACTCCTCGTTCATTTTTTGCCACTATCCCTTTTTCTTGGGTCCGGGGGCTTCACGGCCGCCCGCCCCGCACCCGGCCGCCCTGGTAGGTCCCCTTATGCCGGATGGCATAACCAGAGTGAGATTAAGCCCGAGTAAAAAAATCTATGGCCAAATGGTTTCGTTAAAGTTTTCGTTAACCATTTCGTTTTACGGTCGCTATAATTGAAAGGTGAGACTTTCGTCTTGCCGGCAATTGTCGGTCGGGATGAGGAGGAGTTGGGGACATGCGTATACTTCTGGTCGAGGACGACACCGCCACGGCGAAGTCCATCGAGATGATGCTTCGCTCCGAGGGTTACGTGTGCGACACGACCGATCTCGGGGAAGACGGTCTCGAGATCGGCAAGCTCTACGACTACGACATCATTCTTCTGGATCTCATGCTGCCGGACATCGACGGCTACGAGGTCCTCCGCCGCTTGCGCGCCTCGCAAGTGCGCACGCCGATCCTGATCCTCTCCGGGCTCGCCGAGCTCGACGCGAAGATCAAGGGCCTCGGCTTCGGCGCCGACGACTATCTCACCAAGCCGTTCGACAAGCGCGAGCTGATCGCCCGCATCCAGGCGATCGTGCGCCGCTCGAAGGGCCATTCGGACTCGGTGATCCGCACCGGCAAGCTCACGGTCAACCTCGACACGCGCACCGCCGAGGTCGAGAGCCAGCCGCTGCACCTCACCGGCAAGGAATACGGCATCCTCGAGCTGCTTTCGCTCCGCAAGGGCACGACGCTGACGAAGGAGATGTTCCTCAATCATCTCTACGGCGGCATGGACGAGCCCGAGCTCAAGATCATCGACGTGTTCATCTGCAAGCTGCGCAAGAAGCTCACCGCCGCGTGCGGCGGCGAGAACTACATCCACACCGTCTGGGGCCGCGGCTACGTGCTGCGCGAGCCGACGGAAGACGATGCGCGCCAGCACGCCGAGGAAAAGGCGGCCTGACGAACGGACTTCCTGGGGACGACACGAGACTTCCAACAACCACAAGGCACCGCAGCCAACCGCTTCGCGATTCGGGGGAATTAGAGGCGACTTTCGCGCCGCTCGGAGACATCCGGGCGGCGCTTTCTTTTGCGTAACCGGCGTTCCCGCGCGCAAGCCGGTGGCCGTCGCGCGCGTATTGCCCGGCCGCGCATGTGCGCTAGATGAAGGGCGTCCCCTCTTCCGCCGGAGCGCCCGATGCAGGAAATCCGTCGCAGCGACGAACGCGGCCTCGCCGATCACGGCTGGCTCCTGTCGCGCCACAGCTTCTCGTTCGCAGACTATTTCGATCCCGACCACGTGCATTTCGGCCCGCTGCGCGTCATCAACGAAGACCGCGTCGCGCCCGGCGGCGGCTTCGACACGCACGGCCACCGCGACATGGAGATCGTGAGCTACGTGCTCGCGGGCGCGCTGCAGCACCAGGACAGCAAGGGCAACGGATCGCTTATCCGTCCCGGCGACGTGCAGCGCATGAGCGCCGGCAAGGGCGTGCTGCA
>CAZUYG010000945.1:0-1735 GCA_964624265.1 uncultured Candidatus Odyssella sp. | reverse complement strand
CCGCGCGCCGACCGCCGCTCCGAGCGCCGCCAAGCCGGCGCCGCGCAGGAAGCCGCGCCGGGCGACGCCATCGCGCTCGGACCGCTCGTCGCGCTGCGCTGCCGGCCGGCGGCCGAAGATCAGCGCATCGGCCCGCTCGCGGTCGTCGCGATAGAGTTCTTCGATGCTGCGCTCACGGACGGGTGGCAGGCGACGCTGCGACATGACGAGTCCTCCCAATGATCGGCGGCACGCTGGCCGCTCCGGTCCCTTTAGCCGGGACATTAGAAGACTCTTATAGACGAATGGACGTAACGCGCAAAGCGCGCGTTTCAGCCGCGTCCGGCGCTGCGTCGCCGTGCGATCCACCGCCATGCCAGCCAGCCGGCGACGATCGCGCCCGCGATGATCGCCAGGGCGCCCCAGCCGGAGACGTACTGCTTCAAATAGCTGTAGGCGAGGTCGCCGAAGATGCCGACGCCCAGCCAATAGGGGGCCCACAGCGCCGCCGACGTCCAGTTGGCGAGCTGGAACCGCATGCGCGGCATGTCCATCATGCCGGCGACCAGCGGGATGACGGCGCGGACCGGCCCCAGGAACCGGCCGAGAAACACGCTCGCCACGCCCCAGCGATGGAAGAAGGAATGCGCCTGCGCCAGCATTTCGGGGTGGCGGGTGAACGGCCAGATCCGCGTCACCGCCTCGCGGAAATAGTGGCCGATCAGAAAACTGAGCCAGTCGCCGGTCGCCGCGCCCGGAACCGCCCAGGCCACGATCCACCAGAAATCGAGCGCGCCCTGGCCGATCAGCACGCCGACGAACACCATCGCCGCGGTCGCGGGAAGCAGCAGGCTGATGAAGGCCAGCGACTCGCCGAAGGCCAGCAGGAACACGATCGGCCCTGCCCAGCTCTGATGGGCGCTGATGAATTCGCGGATGAACAGTTCGAACTGATCGAGCATTCGTGGCGGCTTCCGTCGTCGCGCGCGGTAGGTACATGACCCCGGGGTGGGGGTCAAACGATGGAAGCCGGCGCCGCGCGGAATAGCCCGCTGGCGCTCGGCGTCCTATCATGGAGGCGCGCCGGGCAGTGAAAGGCCGGCCGTTCACGGCGCCGGGACGCGGCGCTGGCGGCGCAGGATCGGATCGCGCTGGCCGTGTGCACATCGAAGGCTCCGTTCAGGCCGTTCGGCCGACGCCTTCGCCAATCGGGGGACTGCATGCCGAACGACAAGGGTTGGGGCGACAAGGGTGCAAGCGGCAAGGGCTGGGACGCATCGGGCGATGCCGGCTCCAAGGGCGCCGCCGGCAAGGACTGGGACGCGTCCGCCGACGCCGGCTTCAAGAAGGGGCCGTCGGCCGACAAGGAGTCCTATTTCTCCAAGGACTTCATGAAGAAGGCGGCGATCGGGGCGGTCGCCGGTGCCACCGTCGTCTCCGTCACGCGGGTTTCCTGGCTCAGCCGCCTGCGCAGCGCGGTGTTCGGCGTGGTGCTCGGCATCATCTTCATTCCGCTGTCGATCTGGCTGCTGTCGTGGAACGAAGGGCGCGCCGTGCAGACCGCGCGCTCGCTCACCGAGGGTGCCGGGCTGGTGCTTTCGGTTGCCGCGGACCGCGTCGATCCCGCCGCCGAAGGGCGGCTCGTCCATGTCGCCGGGCCGCTCGCCGTGACCGGCCGCGTGCGCGACCCGGATTTCGCCGTCGAGGCGCCGGCGGGAACGATCCGGCTGCAGCGCGCGGTCGAGATGTATCAGTG
>CAZUYG010000944.1:0-1740 GCA_964624265.1 uncultured Candidatus Odyssella sp. | reverse complement strand
GAGCACGCGGAGAGGTCGGCGGCGATGTCGATCGGAATGTAGCGACCGGGGCGGTGCAGCGATTGATAGTTCCCGAGCTCCGACTTGCCGACACGGGTTCCGGCGGCTGCCGCCTCGAGGCCGCCGCACGCGGCGATCTGCCGGCGCGTGGCCAGCTTGAGGCGCCGATAATCCGCGTCGCCGAGACGGCGTGCGGGGGAGGGGCCAGGCGCTGTGCCGGTCGGTCTCGGCATCGCTAGAACCTGTACAGCGCGACGAGGCGGACGAGGTTCTCGTTCGGCTTGTGAACGTCGACGCCGTTGCGATGGGGGACGGTGTAGCTCTCGTACCGCGTGTGGCTGTAGTCGAGTCTGGCGAACACCGCGCCCGTGACGGGCACTTCGACGCCCATGCCGAAGCGCAATCCCATTCGTTCTGCGTGCTGCTCGACGCGCGTGACCGACCCTTGACCGCTTTGGAAAGTGGCGCGGAAGCCGCTCAGGACCACGCCGAAGCGGCCGTAAACGAGCGCGCGGTCCGCCAGCACGTATCCCAGCCGGGCCGAACCGCCCACGCTGTAGAGTTTGTCCTGGGTGAAGTCGTCGCCGCGCGGCTCGCGGCGATGGTCCCAGCCGGACCATGAACCGTCGGCCTCCACTTCGCCGCCGAGATAGAAGTCGTGGAGCACGACGCCGTATCCGGCAAAACCGGCCAGCGCGAATCCCTGGCCGCGGAAGCCGGTATCCTGGGTCGAGGCGCCCTGTTCGCGAGGCCCGATCACGCGTGCGCCGACGCCGTTGTGCCCGACGCCGCCCGCGACATAGAAGCCGCCAAATTTCGGCTTCGACCCCGGTTCTGACAGGGGTGCGAACGGGCTCCCGCCATTGAAGCGCCAGATCAGCCCGATACGAAACAGGCTTTCGCTGGGCTGGAAGATGTCAGTGCCCGGCCGAACCGCGAGGCCGAACGAAGAGTATTTCGTGTAGGTGTAGTCGGTGCGGAAGAAGATTGCCTGCGTGACCGGGACTTCGATGCCGGCGCCAAATCGCAGGCCCGTGAGCTCGTTGTCCTGGGCGTAAGACCCCTGCCGCTGCTGATACTGCGTGTTGAAGCCGGAGCGAACGAGTCCGACGCGGCCATAGAGCAATGCGAGCAGCGGGGTCACGTATCCGGCGCGGATCGCGCCGCCGTAGCTGTATTTGCGGTCGACTGCGAACATCCGTCCGAGCGGAAGCCGCGAGTCTTGCCAGTGCGCGTCGACGTAATCGCCCTCCGCCTCCAGGCCGAGATAGACGACATCGATCGTTTTTCCCCAGCCGGCCAGCCCGCCCCAGGTCCAACCATACTTGCCGAAACGAGCGCTCACGGTGCCGTCTTCGCGCGGGCCGTCGAGCTGCGTGATGTGATCGCCGAAACCGAACTGGGTGCCGATGTAGAACCCGTCATAAAGCGCGGTGCGCGCGGCGGCCTGGATGGGCTCGGCCGCGGGCATCACCGAGCGGCGGCGCGGCGGCGGCGCGAGCTCGGCGCCGAGCCTGAACATCACCAGGTTCTGCGTGTATTGCTGCCCCGCGGCCGTGGTATCGCGGTACTGATAGGAATAGTCGAAACCGGCCCACAGGCGCGGATCGATGTAGTAGCGGACGCCGATTCCCGCGGAATAGATGTCGTCGGTGCGCGCGATGTCCTGATACTGATTCTCAGCGTAGGAAGCGTGGCCGAGCAGCGTCCATTTCTCGGCCAGCGCGTGTTCGAAGCGCA
>CAZUYG010000943.1:0-1741 GCA_964624265.1 uncultured Candidatus Odyssella sp. | reverse complement strand
TGAACCCGAACAGCACGGGAAGGCCCGTCGTCCCCGACGTGGCGCAAAAGCGCTCGACGGATTTCACCGGCTCGGTCAGCAGCGGAAACGGATACTGGTCGCGGAGCTGCGATTTCTCGAGGAACGGAACCCGCGCCAGCGCCTGCGGGTCGGCGAGATCGCGCGGATGCACGCCGCCCTTCTTGAAATGCTCGACCCATTCCGGCGATTGCGCGAGCCGGGCGCCGAGCGCCGCCAGCTTGCGGTTCTGGATCGCGCGGATCTCGCCGTGGTCGAGCCGTTCGATCTCGGGGTGGAGCATGGTGTCGCTGGGCGGCGTCATCGCGGATCTCCCTGCTTCGGGCCGGTTGCCTCGGCCCCGTCTTGATTTCGCGGGCGGATACTATTATAAGCCGGACGATCAGTCAATTAATTGCCCGCCCGGAACGTCCTTCGCTCCCTCGCCAACGGTGTCGGCATGCAGCTTTCCCCGCGCACGAACGGCCTCGGCGATCTGATCCGCGGCGATCAGGTCCACGGCTCGCTCTATCACGATCCCGCGGTCTTCGCCGAGGAGCTGGAGAAGATCTGGTATCGCATCTGGATCTATGTCGGGCACGAAAGCGAGGTGCCGAAGGCCGGCGATTTCGTGATGAAGTCGATCGGCCCGCAGCCGGTGATCATGACGCGCGACGCGGCCGGCAAGGTGCATCTGCTGCAGAACCGCTGCCCGCACCGCGGCAACCAGGTGTGCACCGAGCATCGCGGCAACACGCGCGCGTTCTCGTGCCCGTTCCACAACTGGACTTTCGCGATCGACGGCCGGCTCACCGCCTTCGCGTTCGCCGATGGCTACGAGGGCCGCGACATGTCGAAGCTGCGCCTCGCGCCGGTGCCGCGCGTCGCCAGCTATCGCGGCTTCGTCTTTGGCTCGTTCGCCGCGGAGGGGCCGTCGCTCGCCGAGCATCTCGGCCCCGCCGCCGAGACGATCGACCGGCTGTGCGAAGCCTCGCCGGAAGGCGAGGTCGAGATCACCGCCGGCTTCCTCCAGCACCGCGTGAAATCGAACTGGAAATTCCTGACCGAGAACGAAGTCGACGGCTATCACCCCGCTTTCGTGCATTCCTCGATCTTCGGCGTCGCGGAGAGCGGCATCGGCGCGCTCTACGGCGCCAAATCCACCGCGCTCGCCCGCGACCTCGGCAACGGCCACACCGAGATCGATCTGCGCCCCGAGTTCCGCCGCATCGCCAAGCCGCTCGGCTGGTTCGGCACGTCGCCGGAACGGCTCCCGGATTACGTCGCACGCATGAACCGGGCCTACGGCGAAGAAAAGGCGCGGCGGATCATGATCGACGGCACGCCGCACGTCATGATCTTCCCCAACCTGTTCATCGCCGAGATCCAGATCTTCGTGCTGCAGGCGGTCGCGGCCGACGACACGATCCAGCACGTCACGGCGCTGCAGTTGAAGGGCGCGCCCGACATCAACCGCCGCCTGCGCCAGCAGACGATGGGCTCGGTCGGCCCGGCCGGATTCCTGCTCGAGCAACGGGAACGACGCGAAGCACGGAAGGTCGAGGCCCTCGTGAAACAGCAGCACCGTCTCGATCCCGCCGTCCGTCAGCGCCATCGGCTCGCGTGTCATAGAAGGCCCCTCCCGTCTCACGTGCGAGGGCTTCACACCCCCGACAGGCCGAGCACAGGACCGTACCCGGGCGCGTCACGCCTGTCGATGCCCGCGCCCTACCCCAGGTTCATC
>CAZUYG010000942.1:0-1742 GCA_964624265.1 uncultured Candidatus Odyssella sp. | reverse complement strand
ATCGCTTACGGCGGCTATGTGCCGCGCCTGCGCCTGCAGCGGAAATCGATGGTGGAGGCGAACGCCTGGTTCAATCCGGGCCTCGCCGCCTATGGCAAGGGCGAGCGCGCGATCTGCAACTGGGACGAGGACGCCGTGACGATGGCCGTCGCCGCCGCGCGCGACTGCCTCGGCCAAACGCCGCAGACGCTTGATGCGATTTATCTCGCCTCGACGACGATGCCGTTCCAGGACCGCCAGTGCGCGACCTTGCTCGCGACGGCGCTCGATCTGCCCGAGGGCATCGAGACGCTCGATCTCACCACCTCGCAGCGCGCCGGCACCAGCGCTCTGATCGCGGGATTGAAACGCGGCGGCAGCGCGCTCGTCGTCGCCACCGAGCACCGCCGCACCAAGGCCGCGTCGCAGCTCGAGCTGCTTTACGGCGACGGCGCCGCCGCGCTGTTGCTCGGCCCAGGCGATGGACTCGCCCAACTGATCGCCACGCATTCGGTCAGCGCCGATTTCGTCGATCATTTCCGCGGCGAGGGCGAGAGCTTCGACTATCTCTGGGAAGAGCGCTGGATCCGCGACGAAGGCTACATGAAGATCGTGCCGCAGGCGCTGGCCGGCCTCGCCGAGAAGGCGAAGGTGAAGGGCTCCGACATCGCGCATTTCATTCTGCCCAGCATCTTCCGCGGCGTGCCCGAGGGCGTCGCGAAGCGCCTCGGCATCCCCGATGCGGCCGTGCGCGACAATCTCCAGGCCGGCCTCGGCAACACCGGCGTGGCGCATCCGCTCGTCATGCTCGTCCACGCGCTGCAGCAGGCGAAGCCGGGCGAGAAGATCCTCGTCGTCGGCTTCGGCCAGGGCTGCGACGCATTGCTGTTCGAGGTCACGCCGGCCATCGCGCAGCTAACGCCGCGCGATGGAATCCTCGGCGCCCTGAAGCGCGGGCGCGCGGAGGCGAACTACAACCGCTTCCTCGCGTTCAACAGCCTCGTCGTCCAGGACGGCGGCATGCGCTCGGAGATCGACCGCAACACGCCGCTCTCGATGCTCTACCGCAACCGCGACATGCTGACGGCGCTCTTGGGCGGCCGCTGCACGAAATGCGGCACGCGCCAGTTCCCGAAATCGCATATCTGCGTGAACCCCAACTGCGGCGCGCTCGACACGCAGGAAGACGCGCCGTTCGCGAACACCGGCGCCGCCATCGTCACCTGGTCGGCCGACTGGCTCACCTACACGCCCGATCCGCCCGCGCATTACGGCATGGTGCAGTTCGAAGGCGGCGGCCGCATGATGGCCGACTTCACCGATGTCGATTCGGGCAGCTTCGACGTCGGCACCAAGATGCGCATGGTCTTCCGCGTCCGCGAATACGACAAGGCGCGAGGCTTCCGGAAGTATTTCTGGAAGGCGACGCCGGCGGGTTAGGCGAACGGGATGCGCGAGAGGAGCGGTAGCGGCCGTCCGAGCCTGCGGCGCCGGCCTGCGCTGCATGTCGTCGGCCGTGCCTTCCTGCTGCTCACGCCGCTGATGCTGCTTGGTGCCGTCATCGCAGCGACGGTTGAGTGGAGTGCGGGACGCGATGCGATCGCCGAAGGCACGATTGTGTCGCCGGGTTACGCCACCGTGCGCTTCGTGACGCCGGATGGACGCCAGCAAAGTTTCCAGAGCGGCATGAAGAACTACCATCTGCACGTGGGCGATCGCGTGCCGGTCGCTTATGATCCCGCAAATCCCGCCAATGCGCGCAT
>CAZUYG010000941.1:0-1745 GCA_964624265.1 uncultured Candidatus Odyssella sp. | reverse complement strand
TGCTCGAGGCCGTCACCTGGTCGTTCATGAACGCCAAGGAAGCGCCGCTGTTCCTGTCCGGCAATCGCGGCCCGATCCTGCTCGCCAATCCGATCAGCGCCGATCTCGATGCGATGCGGCCCTCGATCGTCGGCAATCTGCTGCGCGCGGCGCAGCGCAACGCCGATCGCGGCGTGCCGAACGCGGCGCTGTTCGAGGTCGGCCCGCAATATGCCGGCACCGAGCCCGACGATCAGACGCTCGTCGCGGCGGGCCTGCGCCAGGGCGAAACGCCGCGCCCCTGGGCCGAGAAGGCGCGCAAGGTCGATGCCTATGATGCGAAGGCCGATGCGCTTGCCGCGCTCGAGGCTGCGGGCGGGCCGGTGGGCTCGGTGCAGACCGCGGCCGAAGCGCCGGGCTGGTATCATCCGGGCCGCTCGGGCTCGTTCAAAATCGGCAACGTCGCGCTCGCGCATTTCGGCGAAGTGCATCCGCGTGTTCTGAAGGCGCTCGACGTCGACGGGCCCTGCGTTGCGTTCGAGGTGTTCCTCGACCGCCTGCCGCCGGCCAAGGCGAAGGCGGGCAAGGCGCGCACCCTCCTGAAGCCGTCGCAGTTCCAGCCGGTCGAGCGCGATTTCGCGTTCGTCGTCGATGCCGCGGTGCCGGCCGAGAAGGTGCAGCGCACGGCGCAGAACGTCGATCGCGCGCTGATCACGGCGGTCTCGATCTTCGACGCCTATGCCGGGCCCGGCATTCCCGAAGGCAAGAAATCCGTCGCGATCGCGGTCACGATCCAGCCGACCGAGAAGACGCTGACCGACGCCGAGATCGACGCGATCGGCGCGAAGATCGTGGCGGCCGTCGCCAAGCAGACCGGCGGCACGCTGCGAAGCTGACGGGAGCGCGCGTTATCGCCGCCGCACGGACAGCGTCCGATAGCGCGTCCAGGTGCCGCCTTCGTCGCCGCTGATGTGATAGCCCTCGACGCACAGCGAAGCCGCGTCCTCGAGAAAGCGCGCATCGGCGTGCGGCACCAGCAGCACGACGCGCGGTTCGCCCGCCCCGCGCTCCTCGGGCTTCATCGAAAGGACGCCGTTGATGCGCGCGGCCGTGGCCGCGTCGATGCCGCGATAGTTCCGCAGCACGACCCGGAAGCGCGCCGGAAACGTGCGGTCGCGCCCGAGGCTGCCGGAGAAGCCCGGCTTTCCACGCACGAAACGCGCGGGCTCCCACTTCTGCATCGTCACGTCGCCGCAGATGTCGAGCGGACCGAGCGGGTGGATCGGCGCAGCCTGGGCGGTGGCCGAAAGCAGCAGGGTCGCAACACCGGCACCGAGGAGCGCGCGGTTCATCGCGCCACCCCGGTCACGCAAGCGCCGGTCCTGCTGATCTGCTTGCCGGGCGGACACGAGGCCGCGCGTGTGATCGTGCAACCGAGATTCGCCTGCAGCGTCGCGCCCGCCGGGCAGGAAGCGGCATGCGTCGGCGCTCCGCGATTGGTGTCGTTGAGACACAGCGTCTTCGTCGGATTCAAGTGATAGCCGCGCGGGCAGCCCGGCGTCCGCGTCTGGA
Organism: uncultured Candidatus Odyssella sp.; assembly: GCA_964624265.1. Classification (GTDB taxonomy): domain Bacteria; phylum Pseudomonadota; class Alphaproteobacteria; order Bin65; family Bin65; genus SBBV01. Next base: position 194 of record CAZUYG010000941.1, on the reverse strand, counting down.
TGCAGCTTGCCGGCGCTTGGAAGCGGAAGCCCGCGGGGCAGGCCGATTGCGCGTGTCCCGGCGCCGCCAACGCGGCGGAAATGGCCAAAGCAGCGCTCATCGCGAACAGTGTTTTCATCATCGCCGCACCCGAATGTTTCAAATTCAAGATGGCGCAGGCAGCGGCGCGCGCGTTGATGCAGGTCAACCTCAAT
>CAZUYG010000940.1:0-1746 GCA_964624265.1 uncultured Candidatus Odyssella sp. | reverse complement strand
ATGGCGCTGCTGATGCTCGGCGTGTTCCGCGGCGAGGGCTCGGCGCGCCTCGTTTCGTGGCTCGGCGTGATCGCGCTGGCCGTCGTTGCGATTCTCGTCGCGAGCCTCGCGCCCACCTCGGGCCGCCTGCTGCTGTTCGCCGACATGTTCGCGGTGAGCCTCTACGGCGCGTTCGTGAAGATCATCGTGCTCGGGGCCTCGGCGCTCGGCCTCGTCATGGCCATCGGCTACAATCAGCGCGAAGGCATCGCGCGGTTCGAGTTCCCGGTCCTCATCATGACGGCCACGCTCGGCATGATGATGATGATCTCGGCCAACGACCTCATCGCGCTCTATATCGGCCTCGAACTGCAGAGCCTGTCGCTCTACGTCGTCGCCTCGTTCCGCCGCGATTCGCTGAAGAGCACCGAGGCCGGCCTCAAGTATTTCGTCCTCGGCGCGCTCGCGTCCGGCATGCTGCTTTACGGCGCGTCGCTGGTGTACGGATTCGCCGGATCGACGAATTTCGCGCAACTCGCGCAGGTGCTGACCGCGAAGGATGCCGGCAATGTCGGCGTCATCATCGGCCTCGTCTTCCTGATGGTGGGCCTCGCGTTCAAGATTTCGGCGTTCCCGTTCCACATGTGGACGCCCGACGTCTACGAGGGCGCGCCGACGCCGGTGACGGCCTTCTTTTCGGCGGCGCCGAAGCTCGCCGCGATGGGCCTGTTCGTGTCCGTGCTCGTCGGCCCGTTCGGCAAGCTCGTCGGCCAGTGGCAGCAGGTGCTGATCCTGATCTCGATCGGCTCGATGGCGCTCGGCGCGTTCGCGGCGATCAGCCAGAGCAACATCAAGCGGCTGCTTGCCTACAGCTCGATCGGCCATGTCGGCTACGCGTTGATCGGCCTCGCGGCCGGCACCGAGGCGGGCTATCGCGGCGTCCTCATCTACATGGCGATCTACGTCGCGATGACGCTCGGCGCCTTCGCCGTCGTGCTGTGCATGCGGCGCGGCGGGCAGATGGTCGAGACGATCCCGGACCTCGCCGGCCTCTCGAAGACCCGGCCGGGCATGGCGCTCGTGCTGCTGATCATGATGTTCTCGATGGCCGGCATCCCGCCCTTCGCCGGCTTCTGGGGCAAGCTCTACGTCTTCATGGCGGCGATCGACGCGAAGCTCTACACGCTCGCGATCCTCGGCGTGCTCACCTCGGTGGTGGCGGCCTACTACTACATCCGCATCGTGAAGCTCATGTATTTCGACGAGCCGGCGGATGCGTTCGACCGCATGCCGGGCCGCGAACTCGGCCTCATCCAGGCGGCGGCCGCGGCGTTCACGCTGTTCTTCTTCCTGTTCCCGGGCCCGCTGGTGCGTGCCGCCGAGCAGGCGATCAAGAGCCTCGCGGGGTGACGATTGCTGCCGCGCTGCCGCCCGGATTCCGGCGGATCGCGTTCGACCGCGTCGCAAGCACCAACGACGAGGCGCGCCGCCTCGCCGAGGCGGGCGCGGCCGAGGGCCTCGTCGTCACCGGCGGCATCCAGACCGCCGGGCGCGGCCGCCAGGGCCGCAGCTGGGCTTCGCCGGAGGGCAATCTCTATGCGTCGTTCCTGCTGCGTCCCGCCGTGAAACCGGCGCAGGCCGGCGAGTTCGGATTCGGGGTCGCCGTCGCCGTCGCCGAGACCGTCGAACGGCTGGCGCACGGCGTCGACGCGAAATGCAAATGGCCGAACGACGTGCTCGTCCAAGGCAAGAAGATGGCGGGAATCC
>CAZUYG010000939.1:0-1747 GCA_964624265.1 uncultured Candidatus Odyssella sp. | reverse complement strand
CATGCTGCTCTGTCTCGGCTTTGGCTACACGGCGCGCGCGCTCGCTGCGCGCTGGCACGCGCGCGGTGAGCATGTCGTGGGCACGTCGCAAGATGTTGCGCCGGTGCGCGAAGGCGACGCCATCGCGCGTATCGCGTTCGGCGATGCCACGACGGTCGCCGATGTCGAGCGCGCGCTGGAGCGGGCGACGCATGTTCTCGTCTCGATTCCGCCCGGCGAGTCGCATGCGGCCGCGGGCGATAGCGTGCTCGCACGCCTTGCGCCTGCGATCGCGGCGGCGCACCACATCGTGTGGCTCGGCTACCTGTCGACGACCGGCGTCTACGGCGACCGCGGCGGAGACTGGGTCGACGAGACGAGCGCACGGTGCCCCGGCAATCCGCGCAGCCTGCGTCGCGCGAAGGCGGAGGATGGCTGGCTCGCGCTGTGGCGCGATCGCGGCGTGCCGGCGCATCTCTTTCGCCTCTCGGGAATCTACGGCCCCGGCCGCAGCGCGATCGATCAGCTGCGCGCGGGCACGGCGAAGCGCATCGACAAGCCCGGCCAGGTCTTTTCGCGCATCCACGTCGACGACATCGCCGGCGTGCTCGAAGCGTCGGCCGCGCGACCGCGCCCGGGCGCGATCTACAATGTCGCCGACGATCTTCCGGCGCCGGCGCACGCGGTCGTCGCCCACGCGGCGGCGCTGCTGGGAATGCCGCCGCCGCCGCTCGAACCCTATGATCCCGAACGCCTTTCCCCGATGGCCCGCGAGTTTTACGCCGAGACGCGCCGCGTGCGGAACGATCGCATCAAACACGAGCTTGGGGTGGCGTTGCGTTATCCCGACTACAAGTCCGGGCTGGCGGCGATTCTCGCCGCAAGCGCGGCGGCACGGTGACGCGTTTCAGGAGGCGCGCGCCTCTGCCAGGCGGCAAACGTCTTCGGTCACGCGGCAGAGGCGGGCGAGATCGTGATCGCTCGAGAGGCGGTGGTCGCCGTCCTTGATCAGATGCAGCTCGACGTCGGCCGATTCGAGCCGCTCCATGACTTCGAGCGAGAGTTGCCACGGCACGTCGGGATCGGCGGTGCCGTGAATGAGACGCACCGGGCAGGTCAGCGGTATGGGCGCGTGGAGGAGCTCGTGGCGCCGCGCCTCTTCGACGAGGCGGTGCGTCACCGGCGTCGGTTCGGGGCTGTAGGCCGAAGGGAGATGCACGATGCCGTCGCGGGCGAGCGCGTCCTTCGCCGCCGGCGGCAAACGCTTTTCCATGAGCCGCGTCGCGAAATCGGCGGCGGCGGCGATGCCGACGAGGCCCGCGATGCGGTCGCGCCGCGCCAGCGCCGCCAACAACATGAGCCAGCCACCCATGCTGGATCCCACCAGAACTTGCGGGCCTGTTGAAAGGTTGTCGATCACGTCGATCACGTCGTCGCGCCAGGCGCCCACGGTGCCGTCGGTGAAGCGCCCGTCGGAGCGGCCGTGGCCGCCGTAATCGAAGCGGACGAAGGCGCGCCCCATGCCGCGGCAATGCGCTTCGAGCGCCAGCGCCTTGCCGCCCTGCATGTCGGAGCGGAAGCCGGGCAGAAAGATGACGCCCGGCGTCTTTCCTTCGGTGCGGTGGTAGGCGATTGCCCGACCGGGCTCGCGTGCTAGTATGGAAACGGGTGGTTCCATCGTATTTCCATCGCGTTCCGGCCGCGGCGCCCATTCCGGCGCGGCCCGCCATCGCGTAGCAGCCAGCGGCCACGAATTCCAGACAATGCA
>CAZUYG010000938.1:0-1749 GCA_964624265.1 uncultured Candidatus Odyssella sp. | reverse complement strand
CGGGTTGAGCATCGCGCGAACGATGACGTAGAGGATGTAGAAGCCGGCGAGCATAAAGCCGGGGATGAACGCGCCCGCGTAGAGCCGGACGGCCGAAATGCCCGAGATCGCCGCGTAGAGAATCAGCAGGATGCTGGGCGGGATCATGATCCCGAGACAGCCGCCGGCGCACACGACGCCCGCCGCGAGCCCCTTGTCGTAGCCCGCGCGCAGCATCACCGGAAACGCGAGCAGCCCCATCAGCGTGACCACCGCGCCGACGATGCCGGTGGCGGTGGCGAACAGCGCGCAGGTGATGAGCGTGGCCACCGCGAGCGCGCCGGGGATGTTGCGCATCGCGATTTGCAGCGAGTGGAAGAGCTTGTCGAGGATGTTCGCGCGCTCGACGATGTAGCCCATGAAGAGAAAGAGCGGCACGGCCGTGAGAACGTCGCTGGTCGTGACCTCGAACGCCTTGATGACCAGCTGCGCGAAGATGATGTCGCCCTTGAGGGCGAAGCCGAAGCCGAAGCCCAGCGCCACGAGAGTGAAGGCGATGGGGAACCCGAGGAAGATGGCGAAGATGAAAAGCCCCAGCATCGCCATGCCGATTTCGGGATTCGTCATCGCGCGGCTCCCGAACCGGCTTCCTTTTTCGCCTTCTCGGCCTCGAGCGCCTGTATCCGCTCCTGCTCGTGCAAGATGGCGGTTTCCATCTCCTCGACGTCGGCGAGCCGCTGCGGCCAGTGCCCGGTGCGGATGCACAGGATGCAGCGCGCGATCTCGGCGACGCCCTGCAGCAGCAGGAAGGCCGCCGCGATGGGGATCAGGATCTTGAGCGGGTATACGGGCACGCCGGCCGGGCTGAAGATGCTCTTTTCCTTGAACTGCCACGACATCTCGGCGAGCGGGATGCCTGAGTAGATGAGCGCCGAAATGGCGGGCAGGAAGAAGACGATGTAGAGAACGAGATCGACGACGGCCTGCGTGCGCGGGCGCCAGCGGCGATAGAGGAAGTCGGCGCGCACATGGCCGTTGCGCGAGAGCGTGTAGGCGCCGGTCATCAGCAACAGCATGCCGTACATGATGTAGCTGAAGTCGTAGGCCCACGAGGTTGGGGCGTTGAACAGCGGCGAGGCGGAAACCACCTCGTAGGAGGCGCCGAGGGTCAGGATCAGAATCGCCCAGCCGAAGGTCTTGCCGATACCGGCGCTGATCCGGTCGATGCCGATCAAGAAGCGATTCATCGGAGTTTGTCCCCCCACCCGCCCCGAAGCGTTGCGGAGCGGCCGTCCTTCGGATCAAGGACGGGGCGACGCACGCCGTGCGCCGCCCCGCGATCCGCCTTGGCGTTCCTGCGTCGAGCGCGGCTCAGATCGGCAGCTTGCCGAAATGATGCTCGTAGGCGCCGCGATAGTCGGTTTCGTTGAAGAAGTGATAGTACGCGACCCGCTTGGCCCAGGCCTTCTGCGAATCCAGAACCTTCTTCGTGTAGGGGTCTTCCGCCAGTTTGGCGGCGAGCTTGTCCCAGGCCTTGATCTGCGCGTCGAGCACTTCTTGCGGCGTGCGCTTGACCTGCACCTTGTCCTTTGTGATCAGCTCCTGGAGATCGGTGGAGTAGTAGTCGTAGGCCTTCCACTCGTTCGCCGACGAGGCGGCCTCGGCGGCGTATTGCAGGATCGCCTGCTGCTCCTTGGCCAGGGCGTCGAACTTGCCCTTGTTGAACATGATCTCGAAGAACTCCATCGCCTGATGGTGGCTGCCCATCAT
>CAZUYG010000937.1:0-1749 GCA_964624265.1 uncultured Candidatus Odyssella sp. | reverse complement strand
AGAAGCTCGCCGAAGGCGTAAAGCCGCTCGCCGAGACGAAGCACAAGCGCCACGCGCCGCCCGCTCCGCCCGCCGGACCGGCGCGCGCGCAGCCCGCCCCCAGGCCGAAGGCTTCGGCGGCCGTCGCGCCGGTGATGCCGCCGCCGCCGCGGCGGGCGCCGGTTCCCTCCGGCCCGCCGCCGCTCGTGCCCGGACAGCTCGCCGGCCTCGACCGCCGCAGCGGCGACCGGCTGCGCAAAGGTCAGATGGCGGTGGAAGCCAAGCTCGACCTGCACGGCATGACGCAGGAGGGCGCGCATGCCAGCGTCGTACGCTTCATCGGCGCGCAGCACGCCGCCGGCGCGCGCTGCGTGCTGATCGTGACCGGCAAGGGCGGCCGCGCGGCCGATCCGTATCAGCGCAAGGCCCTGCCCAGCCGCTTCACGTTCAGCCCCGGCCGCGGAATCTTGAAGGAAGCGCTGCCGCGCTGGCTCAACGAGCCGCGCCTGCGCGCCCACATCGTCGCCGTGCAGCCCGCCAGCCGCGCCCACGGCGGCGAAGGCGCCGTGTATGTGCTGCTGAAGCGGAAGCGGTAGCGCCGGTCCGCTAACGGCGCGGGACGATCAGCTCGATCTCCAGGTCTTCGAAATGCCGCATGTTGAACGTGGCAAATCGGGCCTTGTTGGTGACGACGATCCCGGCAATCTGCGTGTCGCGCAGCTCGACGGGTCGGCCGATTCGCTGCCGGCGCGCCAGAAGCGTGCCGGCCGCTTCGGCGGCCGTACGATCGAACGGCAGGACGCGATTTTCGAAATCTTCGGAGAGGACGGACTCGAACGTCCCTTCCAGCCTCTGCCGCCGCCGGCCGGCCGGAAGAATCTCCAAGCCCGCGCGGGTCTCGAACACGCTGATTGCGGTTGTCCAAACCTCGTCTTTTGCCTGGCGATCGAGCCAGGAGCGCGTGGCGGCATCGGGTTCGGCGCGCATCAGAGCGGCGATCACATTCGTGTCGAGAACGATCACCGCCGAAACTTCGCCGGACGCGCCGGATGGCCGCGCAGCTCGGGGATGTCCTCGCCCTTCGCCAAACCCCATCCGGCAAACCGGCGCGCGATGCGCGTGCCGAGCCCCGGCTCGCGCCTGCCCTTCGGCTTCACGGCCGCGCTCAGAATTTGGCGCGCTTCTTCCTCCATGCTGCGGCCGTGCTTCTCTGCGCGGCGTTTGAGCCGCGCTTTCACGTCCGTTTCCAGATTGCGAACGATCAGTTGAGCCATGCGCCGGGCCTCGCGTTTGATATCACGATATCATCGCGCCGCCGCTGTCCGCAAGCAACGGGGGTCACAGAATGAACCGGCTCAGATCCGCGTTCTTCGCGAGTTCGCCGACCTTGCTCGCGACGTAGCCGCGGTCGATCGTGAGCGTGCTGCCGGCCTTGTCGGTGGCGGTGAAGCTGATTTCTTCGAGCACCTTTTCCAGCACCGTGTGCAGACGGCGCGCGCCGATGTTCTCGACGCTCTGGTTGATCTCGGCGGCGGTGTCGGCGAGCGCGTCGATGCCGTCTTCGGCGAAATCGAGCGTCACCTGCTCGGTGGCGAGCAGGGCCTTGTATTGCTTCACGAGACTGTTCTCGGGCTCGCGCAGGATGCGCGCGAAGTCGTCGCGCGTGAGCGCCTTCAATTCGACGCGGATCGGCAGGCGGCCCTGCAACTCGGGCAGCAGGTCCGAGGGCTTCGACATGTGGAACGCGCCGGAGGCGATGAAGAGGATGTG
>CAZUYG010000936.1:0-1750 GCA_964624265.1 uncultured Candidatus Odyssella sp. | reverse complement strand
AAGAAGACGAGCGCCTGCAGCGCGCGGCGGTCGCGGCGCTGGGCAATCGCGAAGGCGCGGTGCTCGTAATCGATCCGCGAACGGGGCGGTTGCGGGCGGTGGCGAATTCGCGGATTGCCTTTGAGCAGGCGTATCCGCCGGGGTCCGCGATCAAGCCGTTCACGGCGCTGGCCGGGCTGCGGGCGGGCTTGCTGGAGCGAGAGAGCAAGCGGGTGTGCGCGACCCGCTATGCCCGGGACGGATTCACGATCACCTGCGCGCACCCGATCAGCAAGGCGCCGTTCAACTTGCCGCAGGCGCTGGCCTATTCCTGCAATGATTATTTCGCGCATCTGGCTGAACGCTTGAGCGAAGGCGCATTCAACGGCCTGCTCGGCGCGTTCGGCTTCGGCGCACGCACGGGCGTGAACGCGAGCGAGTCGGCGGGCAGTCTGGCGCGCGGCGACTGGCATCCGGAGAACGCCCTCGGCGAAAGCCCGCGCTTCCTAGTCACGCCCGTCCAGTTGCTCGCCGCCTACGCGGCGCTCGTCAACGGCGGGCATTTATACCGGCCGCAATGGACGGCCGATCGCGGCCTGGTGCCGCGCGAGGCCGCGAAGCTGAGCATTGCGCCGGCGCATCGCGACGCGATTCTCGAAGGCATGCGCGGCGCGGTTCGCTACGGAACGGCGCAGCGGGCGCGGCTGGATGAGCTGCCCGGCTACGTCTTCGGCAAGACGGGGACCTCGACGGCCAGCAACGGATTTCGTCGCCAGGGATGGTTCGTCGGATTTCTCGCGGAGAAGCCGCCCGTGGGCGCGCCGCGACCGGAGGCCGTGTCGCTGGGCGTCCTGGTGTTTCTGAAGCGATCGTCGGGAGCCGAATGCGCGGCGCTCGCGAAGGGCGTCTTCGAGGCCGCGCTGCAGCGCGATCGGGCGATGGCCCTGCAGCCGGCTTCCTGGTCGCCGCCGGCCGCCGACACGGTTCGCGTGCGTTCGGTGAGCGAAAAGCTCACGCGCGAGCTCCCGCTCGAGGAATACCTGGTCGGCGTCCTTGCGGCGGAAGCGAGCATCGAAACCGAGCTGGAAGCCCTCAAGGCGCAGGCAGTCGTCAGCCGCGGCTTCGCGCTGAAGAATCTCGGCCGGCATCGGGCGGAAGGTTACGATTTTTGCAGCACCACGCATTGCCAGCGGTTCATCGCGCCGGATCGCCGCGTGCGCGCGCTGGCCCGGCGCGCCGTGGAAGACACCGCCGGCCGCGTGCTGCGGGACGCGGCCTCCCGCCTCGTCGACGCTTATTTTCACGCGGCTTGCGGCGGCGTGACGGCGAATCTCGAAACGCTGTGGGGCATTCCCGCGCCCTCCTACCTGACCGGCGTGCGAGACGAATTCTGCGCCGCCATGCCGCACCGCCACTGGCAGCAGGCCATTCCCGTCGAGCAATTGGAAAAAGCGCTGCAGGGCGACGAACGCACGGACGTCGGCCCGCGTCTGCGGGCGATCACCATTGTCCGTCGCGACGCCACCGGCCGCGCCGAACTGCTCTCGCTCGAAGGCGAGGCGCGCCGCCGCACGGTCCGCGGTTGGGATTTCAAGATCATCGTCGGGCGAAGCCTCGGCTGGCAGTTCCTCAAAAGCTCGCGCTTCGACGTCGCCCGCGCGGGCAATGCCTTCGTCTTTCGCGGCAGCGGCTTCGGCCACGGCCTGGGCCTTTGTCAGGAGGGCGCGCACGTCATGGCTCGACGCGGCATGACCTATCGGCAGATTCTGGC
>CAZUYG010000935.1:0-1752 GCA_964624265.1 uncultured Candidatus Odyssella sp. | reverse complement strand
TAGGAGGGCGGCCGGAATGCGGCAAGGCGGGCTATCCACCCTGGCGGAAGGCCTGTTGCACGGTTCTGACGGCGCCCGCGTCGCGGACCGTGTAGCCGGGCAGGCGCGAGATCGCCTCGCGAAATTCGGCGCTGCGCATGATCGCAAGCACGCGCTTCACCGGCTCCAGCTCCAGCGTGTGCTTGCGGCAGACGAAGATGTAATCCTCGGTCACGAGCCGCACGAAATCGAGATCGAACTGGCGCGCCGCCGCCTCGACGCCGAAGCTCGCATCCGCCATGTCGCTCGCCACATAGGCGGCTACGGCGGCATGCGTGAATTCGATCTGCGCGTAGCCGTTGATGCCGTCGCCGGCGATGCCGTGCTGCGCGAGCAGATGATCGAACAAGATGCGCGTGCCCGAATCGGGATCGCGGTTCACGAAGCGCACCGCCGGGTCGAGCAGCCGCGCAAGGCCGCTTATGCGCAACGGATTCCCGCGCTTCACCATCAGCCCCATCTCGCGCGTGACGAAGCTCACGACGCGGTGCTCGCTCGGCACGAGCCACGGCTTCGCGGCCGCGATGCTGCGCTTCCTGAGATCGCCCTGCGGCAGGTGCATGCCGGCCAGCTCGCAGCCGTCGCGCGCGAGCGAAACCAGCGAATTCTGATTGCTGACGTAGCGCAGGTCGACCCCGATGCCGGGCTCGCGGCTCAGCATCTCGCGCAAGGTCGAGACCGCAAAGCCGTGGCTCGCATGCACGCGCACGACCGAGCCGTGGTTCGGCAGGAGCTGGTTGATTTCGGTCTCGAGCTCCTGCGAGAGGTTGTCGAGCTGCGGCCCGAGCCGGGCCTGAAGCCGCTGACCGGCCCAGACGAGTTTCTCGCCGAACGGCGTCAGGGTCGTGCCGCGCCCCTGTCGGCGCTCGACGAGCGGCGTGCCAAAGAAGGCCGACCATTTCTCGATCAGGTTCCACGCATGGCGATACGACATCGCCGCGCGTTCGGCCGCGCGCGTGATGCGGCCCGAGGCCCGAAGCTCGTTGAGGAATCCGAGCATCACCAGCATCGCACCCGGCGCGTCGTCGCGGCGAAAACGCCAGACCGGTTCGATCTCGACGCGGATCACGATTCGCTCCGCATCGTAATATATGAATTGTGCATCATATCATCCCTTGGGCCGGCCTGTGATCTTCAGTTCATAAGCAGCAGGCGATTGCTGTGCAGAGTGCTTCATATTGCAGATTCGATCGGCGGAAACTAGCTCGGGAGGGACGCCGCGTGCCGGTCGGGCGCGCTCAATAATATGAATTTAATAGCATAAGTGGAGAGCCAGGTGATGTTGATGCCGGCCGCGGGAAGCGTCGAGGGCCTGCTGATCGGGGGCCAGCGCCGCCCCGCCCTGTCCGGCCGAGTCTTCGAAACGGTCGATCCGGCCACCGAACAAGTGATCGCGCGCGTCGCCGAGGCCGATGCGGCCGACATCGACGCGGCGGTCGCTTCGGCCCGCGCGGCGTTCGCGGGAGCGTGGGGACGGATGCGCGCCGCCGAGCGGGGCCACGCGCGGCTGCGGCTCGCCGCGCTGGTGGGCGAGAACGAGGACGAGCTGGTGCGCCTCGAAAGCCTCGATTCGGGCAAGCCGGTGTCTGCGATCCGCCGGCAAGACCTGCCGGCGGTGATCGACACGATCACCCACTACGCCGGCTGGGCCGACAAGCTGAATGGCCATGTCGTTCCCGCGCGCACCGACGCGCTCACCTATACCGTGCGCGA
>CAZUYG010000934.1:0-1752 GCA_964624265.1 uncultured Candidatus Odyssella sp. | reverse complement strand
GTGCGCTCGTTGCCGAGCAGGAACTTCGCGTAGTCCCAGCCCTTGTTCTCGGCGCCGACGAGGTTTTCCATCGGCACGCGGACGTCGTCGAAGAACACCTCGTTGATCTCGAACCCGCCGTCGATGGTCTGGATCGGCCGCACGGTGATGCCCGGCGTACGCATGTCGATGAGCAGGAACGAGATGCCTTCCTGCTTCTTCGCCGCCGGGTCGGTGCGCACCAGGCAGAAGATCCAGTCGGCGTGCTGGGCCAGCGTCGTCCAGGTCTTCTGGCCGTTGACGACGTAGTGATCGCCCTCCTTCACCGCGCGGGTCTTGAGGCCGGCGAGATCGGAGCCGGCGCCGGGCTCGGAATAGCCCTGGCACCACCACACCTCGCTTTTGAGGATCTTCGGCAGATGCTCGCGCTTCTGCGCCTCGGTGCCGAATTTCATGATCACCGGCGCCACCATCACGAGGCCGAACGGGATCACGCGCGGCGCGCCGGATTTGCCGATTTCGTCGTCGAAGATGTAGCGCTGCATCGGCGACCAGCCGGTGCCGCCATGTTCCTTCGGCCAGCCCGGCGCCACCCAGCCCTTCTTGTGCAGGATCTTCTGCCAGCGGACGAAATCGTCCTTGCCGAGATGCAGGCCCTTCTGGACCTTGTCCTTGATGTCGGCGGGCAGCTCGGCGCGGATGAAGGCGCGGACCTCCTCGCGGAAGGCGCGGAGCTCGGGCGACAGATCGAGATTCATGCGTTTCCTCTTCCCAGCGCTTATTCGGCGGCGACCGCCGCGCGTTTCGTTTTGCCTTTGGCCCCGCGCTTGGCCAGCAGCATGTCCGAGAGCTTCGGCCCGCGGCCGGGCTCGCTCCAGGGGCAAGCCTCGATGCAGATGGCGCAGCCGCCCGTTTCGGCGAAGTACGGCGCGCATTTGTCGAAATCGACGTACCATTTCTCGACGCCGCGCACGAGTTGCTTCTGATCGCTGATGGCCCCCGCCGGGCAGTCGAGCGTGCAGCGGCGGCACCCGGCGCAGAGATCCTCGACGCCGATATCGACCGGCGCATCCACGGCCAGCGGCAGGTCGGTGGCCACCGTGACGAGGCGGAAATTGGAGCCGAACTCGCGGCTGATCGTCGAGCCGTGCTTGCCGAGCTGGCCGAGGCCGGCCTTCAGCGCCATCGGGATCTGCAGAATGTCCGTCGTCTTGGTCTCGCCGAACGCCTTGGCCGGCCAGCCCATGGCGCGGATGCGTTCCGACAAGCGAATCGCCGCTTTGGCGCCCCGGCGGTAGGCGCGCATCACCTCGGTTCCGGCGCGCGGCGCCGGCGCCTCGACCATGATCGCGCGTTTCATCGGCACGCCGATGCAGATCGCGTATTTGTAGGGAACGCTGGCGCCTTCCACCACCGCCTCGGGGCCGATCTCGGCGATGCCCACGATGCAATCGCCGGCGAGAGTGCGCGCCAGCGCCTTGATCTCGGCCGACATCGCCGCCGGATCGGCGACGGCGCGGCGCACCGGCGCCACCGGGCCGATGGCGCGGCGCAGCTGCCACATGTTGCGCAGCCGCTCGATGAACGAGCCCCAGCCGAGGATGGGGCCGCCCATGCCGCTGACCATCGTGAAGTGCAGATCGAGCGCCAGCCACGGATGCGGCTTGCGGCCCGGACTCCAATGGAAGACGAGGCGCGCGGGCCTTTTCTCGGCCTCGCCGAGGCCGTTCACGGCGTTGCCGGACGGGGGCGCCTTGCGATAGCGGAAGACGA
>CAZUYG010000933.1:0-1753 GCA_964624265.1 uncultured Candidatus Odyssella sp. | reverse complement strand
GCTGGCGGATGCGCGTGGCGCTGGCGGCCCTTCTCTATTCCGAGCCCGACCTGCTTCTGCTCGACGAGCCCTCGAATCACCTCGATCTCGAGGCGACGATCTGGCTCGAGCAGTTCCTGAAATCCTGCCGCGGCACGCTGATCGTGGTCAGCCACGAGCGCGACCTGCTCAACAACGTCGTCGATCACATCCTGCATCTCGACCGCGGCAAGACCACGCTCTACGCGGGCGGCTACGATTCGTTCGAGCGCCAGCGGCGCGAGCGCCAGGCGCAGGTCGAATCGCAGCGCGCGAAACAGGAGGCGCGGCGGCAGAAGCTGCAGGCCTACATCGACCGCTGGCGCTACAAGGCGCACACGGCGCGCCAGGCGCAGAGCCGCATGAAGGCGCTGGCGCGGATGGAGCCGATCGCCGAGACGCTCGACGATCCGACGCTCGTCTTCGATTTCCCGAATCCCGATCCGCTGCGCCCGCCGCTGATCACGCTCGAAGGCGCCTCGGTCGGCTATCACGCCGGCAGGCCGGTGCTCGCGCGGCTCAATCTCCGCATGGATCCCGACGACCGCGTGGCGCTGCTCGGCCGCAATGGCAACGGCAAGACGACGCTCGCGCGGCTCCTGTCGGCGCGCCTGCCGGCGATGGACGGCAGCTTCGCCGCCAGCAGCAAGATGAAGGTCGGCTTCTTCGCGCAGCACCAGGTGGAGGAACTCGATACCGAGGACACGCCGATTCAATGCATGGCGCGCCAGATGCCGGGCGCGAAGCCGGCGCAGGTGCGGGGACAGTTGGGCCGCTTCGGCTTCTCGGGGGATAAGGCCGAGGTGAAAGTCGGCAGCCTCTCGGGCGGCGAGCGGGCGCGGCTCGCCCTGGCGCTCATCACGCGCGAGGCTCCGCACCTCGTCATCCTCGACGAGCCGACCAACCACCTCGACGTGGACGCGCGCGAATCGCTCGTGCAGGCGCTCAACGAATACACCGGCGCGGTCATCGTCGTGAGCCACGATCGGCATTTGCTGGAACTGACGGCGGATCGCCTGGTGCTCGTCGCCGAGGGCACGGCCAAGGAGTTCGCGGGCAGTCTCGACGAGTATCGCGATCTGGTGCTGGGGCGCGGCGTTGAGAGCGCGCCCGACGACGCCAAGGAAAGCGCGCGCGCCAGCCGCAAGGAAGAGCGCCGCCGCGCCGCCGGATCGCGCGCCCAGCGCCAGGCCCTCCGCAAGGCAGTGGAGGAGGCCGAGATCGAGGTGAAGCGGCACACCGCGCAGCGCACCGCGATCGACCGCGCAATGTTCGAGCCGGCCAGCGCCGAGGGCGCGCTGAAAGGCGCCACGATGAGCGATCTCATGAAGAAGCGCGCCGACGTCGAGCGCGCGCTCGCGAAGGCCGAGGAACGCTGGCTGGCGGCCAGCGAGGCGCTGGAAGAGGCCGAGGCGGACGCGGCGTAGCCTGGCGGGCGCTACGCCGCCATCAGCGCGCGGACGTGCGCGGCGGCGCTGACGGCGAGCGCATGAAGGTCGTAGCCGCCCTCGAGCGCGGAGACGACGCGGCCCTTGGCATGCCTCTCGGCGATATTGCACATCTCGGCTGTCGCCCAGCCGTAATCGTCCTCGACGAGATTGAGCGCGGCGAGGGGATCGTCGGCATGCGCATCGAAGCCCGCGCTGATCAGCACGATCTCGGGCATGAAGCCGTCGAGCGCGGGCAGGAGGATGCGCTCGAACGCGCGTCGGAACTCGGCCGAGCCGCTGCCGGC
>CAZUYG010000932.1:0-1754 GCA_964624265.1 uncultured Candidatus Odyssella sp. | reverse complement strand
GCGGGCCTGCACTTCCTCGAACAGCCGCACGTTCTCGATCGCGATCACGGCCTGGTCGGCGAACGTGGTGACCACGTCAATCTCCGCGCGGCTGAACGGACGCTTCTCGGCGCGCGCTAGCCCGATCACGCCGATCACCTCGTCCTCGCGCTTGAGCGGCACCCCGATCATCGAACGCACGTTGCCGAGCCGCGCGTCGTCCTTCGGACCGTACTCGGGATCCGTCCAGGCGTCGACGATCTCGACCGTCTTTCGCTCCACCGCCGCGCGCCCCACCACGGTTCCCCGATCGGCATGAATCGGGGTCTCGCGTTCGATCGCGAGATAGGCCGGATCCATGTATCCATACCCGCTGGCCCAGCGGAACGCGCCGTCGCGCAGGCGGAAGATTTGCCCCTTCTCGGCGCGGCAAAGCCTCGCCGCGGTCGCCACGATCGTGTCGAGCACCGGTTGAATATCGAACTTCGATCGGCTGATGACGCCGAGCACCTCGCTCGTCGCCGTCTGCCGCTCGAGCGCCTCCGTCAAATCGCGCGTGCGCGCCTGCACTTCTTCGAAGAGGCGCACGTTCTCGATCGCGATGACGGCCTGATCGGCGAACGTGGCCACCAGCTCGATCTGCTTCTCGGTGAAGGGCTTCGCCACGGTGCGCAGCATGGCGATGTTGCCGATCATCTCGCCCTCGCGCATCAGCGGAACGCCGAGCATGGTGCGGAACTTGCCGATCCGCTGCCCTTCCGAAAACGTGTAGTCCGCGTCGTCCAAAACGTCGGGAATGTGCACCGGGGCCTTCTGGATCAGCACGCGCCCGGTCAGGGTCCCACGGTCGGCCGCGAATGGCGCATCCTGCATGTAGCGGATGAAATCCGAGCCGGCGTTGTTCGCGGCCGCGACGCGGAAGCGCCCGTCCTCGATCTTGAAGATCAGCGCGAACTCGGCATCGCACAGCCGCGCCGCGGTCTGCACGATCGTGTCGAGCACCGGCTGCAGCTCGGTGGTGGAGCGGCTGATGACGTTCAGAACCTCGCTGGTCGCCGTCTGCCGCTCGAGGGCCTCGCGCGTCTCGTTGAACAGGCGCGCGTTCTCGATCGCAATCGCCGCCTGATCGGCGAAGGTCTGGAGCAGCGCGATGTACTTGTCCTCGATCGGGCGGACTTCGGTGCGGCGGACGAGAATGGTGCCCAGGGCTTGTCCCTGCCGGATCAGCGGCACGGCGACGATCGTGCGGTGGCCGAAGCGCTCCGCGAGCTTCTGGCCGCCGGGAAACTCGTCACCCGCATGGAGGAGGTCAACGACATGGACGGTCGCTTTGTCCACGATCGATCTGCCCATGACCGTCGCACGGTCGAGCGCAATGCCCTCGCCGGCCGGCCGGCCGAGCGATCCCACGCTGGCCGCCACGTCCAACGTCTTGCCGTCGGAGACGATGATGTCGACGAACTGCGCCTCGCATAGACGCGCGGCCCGCTCCGCCACCGCCTGGAACACAGGGCCGACTTCGCCCGGCGAACTCGAAATGATCCGCAGAATCTCGCCGATCGCGGTCTGTTGCTCGAGCGATTCGCTGAGCTCCTGCGTCCGCGCCTGAACTTCCTCGAACAGACGCGCATTCGCGATGGCAATGACCGCCTGATCGGCGAAGGTAGACGCGAGCTCGATCTGCTTCTTCGTGAACGGCCGGACCTCGCGGCGCGTCATCGTAAACATGCCGACGGTCTTGCCGTTCCGCTTTAGCGGAACGCCGAGCGCCGAGG
>CAZUYG010000931.1:0-1757 GCA_964624265.1 uncultured Candidatus Odyssella sp. | reverse complement strand
CCGAAGCGGCCGCCAAAAAACCGTTCGATGCCGCGGCGCCCAAGCTGCCGGCATTCATCGACAAGTTGGATTACGACGCCTACCGCGATGTCCGCTTCCGCGCCGACCAGGCCCTGTGGCGCGAGCAGAATCTGCCTTTCACGGCACAGTTCTTCCACCCCGGCTCCGTCTACAAGCGGCCGGTCCACGTCTACGAGGTCGCCGACGGCGTTGCGCGCGAAGTGCTGTTCGAAACCGCGCTGTTCGACTACGGCAAGAACAAGTTCGACGACGCCGTGCCGGACACGCTCGGTTTCGCCGGCTTCCGCCTGCATCATCCGCTGAACCGGCCCGACTATCAGGACGAGCTGGTGACGTTCCTCGGCGCCAGCTATTTCCGCTCGCTCGGGCGCGGGCAGGTTTACGGCCTTTCGGCGCGGGGCGTCGCGATCGACACCGCGGTGCCGACCGGCGAAGAGTTTCCGTTCTTCCGCGATTTCTTCATCGAGCGGCCGCGCCCCGGCGCCACCCAGATCATGGTACACGCGCTGCTCGACAGCCGGAGCATGACCGGCGCCTTCAGCTTCGCGATCATGCCCGGCAAGTCGACGATGATGGACGTGAGCGCCGCCCTGTTTTCGCGCCGCAAGGTGGAGCGGCTCGGCCTCGCGCCGCTCACCTCGATGTTCCTGCACGGCAACACCACGCCGCCGCGCGAGGATTTCCGCCCGAGCGTCCACGATTCGGACGGGCTTTCCGTGTGGGGCAGTTCGGGCGAATGGCTGTGGCGGCCCTTGGCCAATCCGAAGCGGCTGCAGCTGAGTCTGTTCACCGAACAGAATTTGCGCGGGTTCGGCCTGCTCCAGCGCAGCCGCGATTTCCGCGACTATCAGGACCTCGAAGCGCATTACGAGCGCCGGCCGAGCCTGTGGGTCGAACCGGTTAGCGGTTTCGGCGCCGGCGCCGTCTGGCTGGTCGAAATCCCGACCGACGCCGAGATCCACGACAACGTCGTGGCGTTCTGGATGCCGGCCAAGCCGCCCGAGCCGGGCCAGCGCTACGATCTGGCCTACCGCTTGCATTGGGGTGAACCGCCGCACCGGTCGCCGCTGGCAGCCGTAGTGGCGACGCGGCTCGGCCGGGGTGGGTTCGCCGGACGTCCGGCGGATGGGCTGCGCAAGTTCGTCATCGACTTCCGCGGCGGCGCCCTCGAAAAAGTCGCCGAGGCAAAACAGATCGAACCGGTGATCACCGTCTCGGAAGGCAAGACAGCCAATGTCGAGGTGCAGCGTCTGCCCGGACCGGGCGGCTGGCGCCTCTATTTCGATTTCCGGCCCGAAGGCTCGCGCCCGCAGGAGCTGAGGGCCTTTCTGAAACACGGCGCCGAGGCGCTGACCGAAATCTGGAGTTTCCAATGGACCGCCTGAAGACCACGAGTCGCGCTCGCACGCGCTCGCTCCCGGCCGAGGCCGAGCGGCGTTTCCGCAATTATTTGCGGGGGTTCGGCGTGGAAGACGAGGCGGCGCTGAAGGAGCTCGTGCGGCGTCTAGGCCGCATGGCGCCGGCGGCGACCCCGGCGGAGATCGACGCCGCCGCCGGCCTCTGGTTCGCCGATCTGCTGGGCCTGCCGGAGAGCGAGGCGCCGCGCGCGCTGGCTGCCGGCCGGGTCGCCTGGCTGGCGGCGCAGGCCGCCCGGCGCTGGCCGCTGATGCTGTTCGCCGATGGCGCGCCGGCCACGCTGACGGAGGCGCTGCGCCGCGGCCTCCCAGCGCTGCCGC
>CAZUYG010000930.1:0-1761 GCA_964624265.1 uncultured Candidatus Odyssella sp. | reverse complement strand
AACAGGCGTTTCAGCGCGGCGAGGTGTGCGGAATCGAGGCCTTCGGCCGAACCGAGCGAAAGGCCGACGCCGTGGCAGCTGATCGGCAGATCGCGGCGGATGCGCTCCAGCGTCGAGAGGCGCACGCCGCCCGCGGCGATATAGTTTTCGCTATGCACTTCGGCCCAGCCGATGCGCGGGGGGGCGTCGAGGAATTGCTGGACATGCGGATGGCGGAGCCCGATTCCCGCTCGCGCGGGAATCGCTGCATGTCCGTCGCTGTGATGGTTCTGGGACACGGCGGCTCCGCCATCATCGTTCGGTTTGTGGCGGGGCCGCTACTTCTTCATCGGCATGGCAGGATTCATGCCCATCGCGGGCACGTAGGATCCGTGCATGGCCGTGCATTCGGCGGCGCTGGGCACGAGCTTCCAATCGGCAAGGTCGTAGTCGACCTTGGAGTGGCCCTTGCAGTCATGCGTCTTGGCGCCGGCGCAATCGTTCTGGCCAGCTTTCGAGATGCCGTAGCACTTGATGCCGCCCTGGGCCAGCGCGCCCGAGGTGGCGAGAGCGACGGCGCCGGCCACGGCCGACGCGAGCGCGAGCTTCGAAATCTTCGTCAATACATTCCCCCACAATTGAAAGAGCGTTCGTTGAAACGGAATTTGCGGCGCGCAGAGCCGCGGCAGTGGCCGCAGCCCTGCGCCGCCGGTCGTGCGGCGTTACATCTTCACGTTCTTGTTCATGCCTTTGCCGGGCTTGTCGGCGCCGCCCATCTTCGTGCACTCGGCGGCGTCCTTCACGGCCTTCCACTCGCCGAGGTCGAAATCGGCCTTGGACTGGCCGGCGCAGTCATGCGACTTCGCGGCGTTGCCGCAGTCGTTCTGGCCGGCCTTGGCGACGCCCCAGCACTTGAAGCCGCTGGCGCCCTTGGTCTGGGCGGTCGCGGCCCCGGCGAGCGCGAGCGCGCCGGCCACGGCGGAAGCGAGGGCGATGGCGGAAACCTTCTTCATTGGTGACTCCTCTTTCTTTCTGTCGTTGCAGCGCCGCGCGGATTGCGCGGACGCGGAGAACTATAGAAGCGCCGGATGGCGGAGGGGATCAAAGCGAATCACGTTGGCGTTAGCCAAAAGCACTTTCTTATAGAAACGATGCATTTTGCGACTTGCCGCCGGCCATCGCACGGATCGTTTCGAGTCGCGATAAAACGAAAAAAAGCGCCGTTCCGCGCGATCCGAAGCGATGGGTGCGCCGCATGCGGGGCCGTTTCCCGGTTTTCGCGCTCGCGCCGGTTCCGGCGCGATCTCTGCCGGCGGCACCGGCGGTTGCCGTGACGGCCAACGGCGAAAACATCCGTGTTCACCGCGGCATCACGGGGCCGTTAGCGCGACGTGACGGCGCCCAAGTCTTTCGTGATTTGCAATTTCCGCGCGAAGCGCGGCGGCTTGACTGGAGCGCCGGGGGCGGCACGATGCGCGGCCGCAACAGGACCAGATGACGCCATGACCGCCGATCCGCTCCGCCAGGCCCGCATCGATCTCGCCGCCGCGCTCCGCTGGGCCGAGCGCCACGGCTTCAGCGAGGCGATCTGCAATCATTTCAGCTTCATGGTGCCGGGCGCGACCGACCGCTTCCTGATCAATCCGCAAGGCCGGCACTGGCGCGAGATCACGGCCTCGAGCCTGCTGCTCGTCGACAATGACGGCAAGCTGCTGGAAGGCGACGCGCCGCCGGAGCCCACGGCCTTCTATATCCACTGGCGCCTGCACCGCGCGGCGCCGC
>CAZUYG010000929.1:0-1765 GCA_964624265.1 uncultured Candidatus Odyssella sp. | reverse complement strand
CTCGTGCCGGAAAAGCGCACCGAAGTCACGACCGAAGGCGGGCTCGACGTGATCGGCCACGCGGCGGCGCTGAAGCCGTTCGCGGCGAAGCTTCGCGATGCGGGAATCCGCGTGTCGCTGTTCGTCGATCCGGATCCGGCCCAGCTCGACGCCGCCGCCGCGGTGGCTGCACCGGTTGTAGAGCTCCACACCGGCGCCTACGCGCACGCGGAAGGCACGCCCGCGTTCGCGGCGGAGCTCGAGCGGCTGCGCGTCGCCGCGGCGCATGCGGCGCGCGTCGGGCTCGAATGCCACGCGGGCCACGGGCTGACTTTCGCCAACGTCGGCGCCGTGGCCGCACTGCCCGAGCTGGTCGAACTCAATATCGGCCACTTCCTCGTCGGGGCCGCGATCTTCGACGGGCTCGACGCCACGATCGGCCGCATGCGCGCGGCGATGGACGCCGCGCGCCGCTGAAGGCTTTTGCGTCGCCGACCTCAGTGATTGTCGCGCGGCACGCCCTTGGTCTGCGCGATGCGCTGGTACTTCGTGGCGGGCTTCAGCGTCATGCCCTCGTTCAGCTGTTCCACCATGCCGCGCTGGATTTCCTGCCACGGCGTCTGGCTGCCGGGGATCGGGAAGCCGCCCTTGGCGGCGAGCTCCGCGTGCCGCTTCCTGATCTCGTCCGCCGGCAGCAGGATATCGGCCGTGCGCTTGTTGAGATCGATGCGGATCCGGTCGCCCGAACGAAGGATCGCCAGTCCGCCGCCGGCGGCGGCCTCGGGCGAGGCGTTGAGGATCGAGGGCGAGCCGGAAGTTCCGGACTGCCGCCCGTCGCCGATGCAGGGCAGCGACAGCACGCCGCGTTTTATGAGGGCGGCCGGCGGCTGCATGTTCACGACCTCGGCCGCGCCCGGATAGCCGATGGGACCCGCACCGCGCATGATGAGGATCGTGTGCTCGTCCACGCCCAGGGCAGGATCGTCGAGCCTGTGGTGATAGTCCTCCGGCCCCTCGAACACGGCAACCTTGCCCTCGAAGGCGTTCGGATCCTTCGGGTTCGACAGGTAGCGGTCCTGGAACTCCTTCGAGATCACGCTCGTCTTCATGATCGCGCTGTCGAAGAGCGAACCCTTGAGGTTGAGGAAGCCCGCGTTCGCGCGCAGCGGCTTGTCATAGGGGCGGATCACGTCGCGGTCGGAAGCGAACTTCCCGCGGCAGTTCTCGCCGATCGTCCTGCCGCTGACGGTCATGGCGCCTTCGTTGATCTTGCCGGCCTTGATGAGTTCGGCCACGACCGCGGGCAGCCCGCCCGCGCGATAATACTCCTCGCCCAGATATTCGCCGGCCGGCTGCATGTTCACCAGCAGCGGGATCTCGAAGCCGTGCTTCTCCCAGTCCGCCACGCTCAGCTCGACGCCCATGTGCTTGGCGATCGCATTGACGTGCACGGGCGCGTTGGTCGAGCCGCCGATTGCCGTATTGATGACGATCGCGTTCTCGAAGGCCTGGCGCGTCATGATGTCGGACGGCTTCAGGTCCTCGCGCACCATGTCGACGATGCGCTGGCCGGTGACATAGGCGGTCTGCCCGCGTTCGCGGTAGGGTGCCGGGATCGCGGCGGAGCCCGGCAGGCACATGCCGAGCGCCTCGCTCAGCGCGTTCATCGTCGAGGCCGTGCCCATCGTGTTGCAGTGGCCGTTCGAGGGCGCCGAAGAACTCACGATGTCGATGAACTGCTCGTAGGTGATGTCGCCGGCGGCGTGGCGCGCGCGCGCCTTCCAGA
>CAZUYG010000928.1:0-1767 GCA_964624265.1 uncultured Candidatus Odyssella sp. | reverse complement strand
TCTCGCGTCCGGTCGCGATCTTCCAGTAATGCGCGACCCATTCGGCGTAGCCGGCATCTTTCTGCTTCGGTCCGCTGCGATGGGTGGCCTGCGCGCCCCAGCGGCGCCACTCGGTCATCGCGATCTCGACCACCTTGCGGCGGAAGCTCGTCTCGGCCGAGCGCGACGTCGTCTCCGAGCGCAGCCACGCGACCGGCACGGCGGCGCTGCGCACCGGCGGCCGCGCGGCCTCGCGATACGAGCAGCCGGCGAGCGCCAGCAACACGGCAATGCCAATCAGCGAACGATGCAAGGTCGCCCCTCGCGGCCGTTGAGCCCGAACATGGTACGGATGCGGACTCGCTGTTATCCCGCCGGGCGCCGGATGGCAATCCTCGCGAGGCTCAGGCGGCGGCGCGGCGCGCGGCCATCGCGCTCCAGGCCTCGACGAATCGCGCGACGTCGGCCTCCGCCGTCGCCCAGCCGAGGCTCACGCGGATCGCGGCCGATGCTTCCTCGGCCGGCAAGCCCATCGCGGCGAGCACGTGCGAGGGCCTGACTTTGCCGGAGGAGCACGCGGAGCCCGCGCTGACCGCGATGCCCGCGAGGTCGAGCGCCATCACCTGCGTTTCGCTCGCGAGACCCGGCAGCACGATGCAGCTCGTGTTGGGCAGGCGCGGCGCCGCGATGCCGGCGATGCGCGCGCGATTCGAACGGACGAGCACGGCCCCTTCGAGTTTCTCGCGCAGCTCGGCGATGCGTGCATTGTCGGCGAGGCCGTGCCGGGCCGCCGCCGCCGCGGCGCCGAAGCCGGCGATGCCGGGAACGTTCTCGGTGCCGGCGCGCCGGCCGCGCTCCTGCCCGCCGCCGCGCAGCGACGGCGCGAGCGCCACGCGTTCGGACACCCAGAGCGCGCCCACGCCTTGCGGACCGCCAAGCTTGTGCGCGGACAGTGAGAGAAGGTCGACGCCGAGCGCGGCGACATCGACCGCGATCTTTCCCGCCGCCTGCACCGCATCGCAATGGACCAGCGCGCCGGCCGCGTGCGCGCGCCGCGCGACCTCGGCCACCGGCTGGATGACGCCGGTTTCGTTGTTGGCGAGCATGACCGAAACCAGGGTCTCGCCGCCGCGTCCCGCGAGCACGCGCTCGAGCGCCTCGAGATCGACGACACCGTCGCGCGTCACGGGAATACGCGGCGCCGCGGGATCGCGTGCGGCCGCGGCAGCCAGAACCGAATCGTGTTCGATCGCCGAGACGAGCGGGCGCGATCGCCCGCTACCGGCCAGCGCGAGCGCATTGGCTTCGGTGCCGCCGCTGGTGAACACGATCTCGCCCGGCGCCGCGCCGATCAGCGCCGCCACCTGCTCGCGCGCATCCTCGACGCGCTTGCGGGCCGCGCGGCCGAAGCGATGGACCGACGAGGGATTGCCCGTCGCGGCCAGCGCGTCCGCCACCGCCGCGGCCGCCTCGGGCCGCACCGGCGCCGTCGCGTTGTAGTCGAGATAGACCGGAGCGCCGCCCACGCCGCGGCCGCGTCAGACGTTCTGCGTCCGACGTTCGTCGGCCCGCTCGCGTTCCGACGCTTCGCGTTTCGCCAGCTCGCCTTCCAGCTCCTCGACGCGGCTGGCCAGCGCGGTCACCTGCGCACGCATTCCATCGAGCGCGCGCTGCACCGGATCGGGAACGTCGCCGGGCGTGCCGTAGGCGACGAAATGCTTCTGCGACTCGGGGTCCTTGCAGGCGATGAGCCGGGCGGGGATGCCGATGGCCGTGCAGCCGGGCGGA
>CAZUYG010000927.1:0-1767 GCA_964624265.1 uncultured Candidatus Odyssella sp. | reverse complement strand
CGCGAACGACGGCCTCGAGCCGGGCCGTGCCCGTGTCCGGCAACGCCAGAGCTTCATCCAGCAGCCGCATCCGTTCCGCATTGATCGGCACGATGCGGCGCACGAAGATGGCCTCGAGCAGCGCGTGCTTGCTCTTGAAATAGTAGTTCACCGCGGCGACGTTGGCGCCTGCCGCGCGCGTGATCCGGCGCAGCGAGACGGTCGCGTAGCCTTCGGCCGCGATGAGGCGTTCGGCGGCGTCGAGAATGCGCCCGCGCGTTTCCTCGCCTCGTCCATTCGCTCGCTTCCGGCGCGTCACGGTCCCTCCCCGCCGCGCCGGCACCGGCCGCCGCGGCGCGCGATATGGCACAGGCCGCGCCGCTTTGCCAACGCCTCTCACCGCATCAAAGCGGGCAGCGCCGTCGCCAGCTGCGGCAGCGCGATCAGCAGCGCCACCAGCGCCACTTCCGCGCCCACGAACGGCACGAGCCCCCGGATCACCGCGCCGACCGGAACCTCCGGCGCCATGGCGTTGATGACGAAGATGTTGAGGCCCACGGGCGGCGTGATCATGCTGATCTCGGTGACCACGACCACGAGAATGCCGAACCAGACCGGATCGTATTTGAGGCCGATCACGATCGGGAAGAAGATCGGCACGGTCAGCAGCACCATCGAGATGCTCTCGAGCACGCAGCCGAGAACGAGATAGACGGCGACGATGACGACGATGACGGCCAGCGGCGGCACGTCGAGGCCCGCAATCCAGCGGCTCAGCGCCGTGGGCAGGCCGGCCGCCTCGATGAAGTTCGAAAAGGCGAGCGCGCCGAACAGGATCACGAACATCATCGCCGTGGTCCGCGCGGTCTCGCTCAGCGTGCGCTTCAGTTCGTCCCAGCCGAGCAGGCGGCGGAAGGCGACGAATGCGAACGCGCCCGCCGCGCCGATGCCGGCCGCCTCGGTCGCGGTGAACACGCCGAAATAGATGCCGCCCATGACCAGCGCGAACAGCGCGACGATGCCCCACGTCTTCCCGAGCGCGCGCCAGCGCTGGCCCCAGTTCAGCCGCTCGCCCGGCGGGCCGATCTCGGGGCGAAGCGCCGTGGCCAGCACCACCGCGCCCAGCAACAGGGCGATCGCGGCGACTCCGGGCAGGATGCCGGCCGCGAACAGCTTGCCGATGTCGGTGCTCGTCAGGATGCCGTAGATCACCAGCACCGTGCTGGGCGGGATGAGGATACCGAGCGTGCCGCCGGCCGCGATCGACGCCGTCGCGAGCGAATCGGCATAGCCGCGCTTCCGCATCGGCGGCAGCGCGATCTTCACCATCGTGGCGGCGGTGGCGACGCTCGAGCCGCACACCGAGCTGAAGCCGCCGCAGGCGAGGATCGTCGCCATCGCGAGGCCGCCGCGCCGGTGCCCGACGAACGCGCCGGCCGCCGTGAACAGCTCTTCCGCGAGGCGCGAGCGGGCGACGAAATTGCCCATCAGGATGAACAGCGGCAGAACCGAAAAGCCGTAGTTCATCACGTTGTCGAAGACGATCTGGCCGATCGAATAGGACGCGGCCTCGAAGCTGACCAGCAGCCCGAAGCCGACGAAGCCGACCACGGCCATCGCGAATCCGAGCGGCACGCCGATGGCGAGGAGCGCGAACAGATAGCCGCCGCGGACCAGGTCCGTGGGCGCGAGCGCCTTGCCGTGCGCGAGGCGCGCGAGCGTGATGAGCGCCACGCTGCACCACAAGAGCGATGTTCCCACCAGCCGGGCGCGGCAGGCGCGCGCGAT
>CAZUYG010000926.1:0-1768 GCA_964624265.1 uncultured Candidatus Odyssella sp. | reverse complement strand
CGGCGACCGCGCGGCGATGACGCGCCTCGCCCATCAGATGAGGGGCGCCTGGTGCGCCTTCGCGCGCAGCGGCGACCCCAACCATGCCGGCCTGCCGAAATGGGAGCCGTGGAGCCGCGCCAGCCGCCACTCATTCGTCTTCGACGCCGACAGCCGCGCCGCCACCGGCCTCGACGACGCGATCGAGGCGGTGTGGAAGGGCTGAATGTCCATCTAGTTCTTGTCGTCCCCGCTTTCGCGGGGACGACAAATCTGGGTAGAAGGCTCCGCCGAACTAGACCGCGCGATTGGCCATGCCCAAATCCACCGATCTCTGGAAACTCACCGCCGCCGCCGCGGTGAAGCTGCTCAAAACCGGCAAAGTTTCGCCGCGCGAATTGATCGACGCGGCGGAGACGCGGATCGCCGCCGTGGACGGCGCGGTGAACGCGCTGCCGACGCTGTGCTTCGACCGCGCGCGCGAGCGCGCGAAGAAGGCGAAGAAGACGAGCCTGCTCGCCGGCCTGCCGATCGCGATCAAGGACCTCACCGACGTGGCCGGCGTGCGCACGACCTATGGCTCGCCGATCTATGCCGACAACGTGCCGAAGCAGAGCAACATCCTCGTCGAGCGGCTCGAGGCGGCGGGCGCGCTCGTCGTCGCCAAGGCGAACACGCCCGAGTTCGGCGCCGGCGCCAACACGTTCAACCCGGTGTTCGGGCCGACGCGCAATCCGTGGGACACGCGGCTGTCCGCGGCCGGCTCCTCGGGCGGCTCGGCCGTGGCGCTGGCGACCGGACAGGTGTGGCTGGCCGAGGGCTCCGATCTCGGCGGCAGCCTGCGCACGCCGGCCGCCTTTGCGAGCATCGTCGGCCTGCGCCCCACGCCGGGCCGCATCGCGCGCGCGCCGGCCGCCCTGCCCTACGACATCCTCGGCGTGAACGGGCCGATGGCGCGCACCGTTGCCGACACGGCGCTGATGCTGGATGCGATGTGCGGCGAGCATTTGGCCGATCCGATCGCCCTGCCCGCGCCCGCCGTGCCGTTCGCGGCGGCCGTGAAACGCCCGAAGCCGCCGAAGCGCGTGGCGTTCTCGCCCGATCTCGGCATCTGCACGGTCGATCCCGAGATCGCCGCGGTCTGCGGGAAAGCCGCGGCGCGGCTTTCGGCGCTGGGCGTCGCGGTCGAAGAAGCGGCGCCCGATTTTTCGGGCGCCTACGAGGCGTTCCAGGCGCTGCGCGCGATGCGCTTCGTTTCCGCGCGCGAACCGCTGCTGAAAACACATCGTGCGCAGTTGAAGGACGACGTGATCTGGAACATCGAGGAGGGCCTGAGGCTTTCGCCCGCCGACATCGGCCGCGCGGAGCGCGAGCGGGGCGCCCTCTGGAAACGCATTGCCGCGTTTTTCGAAACCTACGATCTGCTGATCGCGCCCGCGATGCAGGCCAAGCCTTATCCGGTCGAGAATATCTATGTCGGCGAGATCGCCGGCCGGAAGATGAAGAGCTACATCGACTGGATCACGATCACCTTCGCGATCAGCGTCACTGGCTGCCCGTCGCTCGCGATGCCGGCGGGGTTCTCGAAAGAAGGCTTGCCGATCGGCCTGCAGATCGTCGGCCCGCCCAAGAGCGAAGCGCGCCTCTTCGCCGCCGGTGTCTTGCTCGAAGACATGCTGGGGATCGCCGACAAGGTGCCGCTCGATCCGCGCGTCAGGCATTGAGTCTGCGGCACGGCCCTCACTTCCCAAGCAATCGCGCAGCGATCGCTTGGGCCCCTTCTCTCCCG
>CAZUYG010000925.1:0-1770 GCA_964624265.1 uncultured Candidatus Odyssella sp. | reverse complement strand
CTCGCGCTCGGCGCCGACGTCCCGGTCTGCCTCGCCGGCAAGGCCGCGCAGGTCGGCGGCATCGGCGCGACGATCGATCCGGCGCCGCCGCTGCCGCGCGCGCCGCTCGTGCTCGTCAATCCGCTCGTGCCTCTGTCCACGCCGTCGGTGTTCAAGGCGCGCAGCGGGCCGTTCTCGCAGCCGGCGCCGTTCGCAGCCGCGCCGGGCGATGCGCGCGGCCTCGCCGAGGCGCTCTCAGCGCGCCGCAACGATCTCACACCGGCGGCGCTCGGCCTCGTGCCGGAGATCGCGCACGTCCTGGCCGCGCTCGAGGCACAGCCTGGCTGCCTCCTCGCGCGCATGTCGGGCAGCGGCGCCACCTGCTTCGCGCTCTTCGCGCGCGCCGACGAGGCACGCGGCGCCGCCGCGGCGATCCGCGCGGCAAGGCCGGGCTGGTGGGTGGAAGCGAGCGAACTCGTCGGCGATACGTCGGGCCTCGCGCCGGAGCCGGACTGACCGGCGGCTCAGCCGCGCTTGCGGAAGCGGCGATAATGCTCGGAGACGAGCTCGGTCGCGCGCTCCTGCTGGTCGCGCGGCATCGCGGTGGAGAATTCCTCCACCTTCTGCGTCGCCTGCGGATGCGCCTGCTCGGCGGCGAGAATGCACCACTTCATCGCCAGCACCTGGTCCTTCTTGGTGCCAATGCCGCGCTCGTAGACGCGGCAGAGCGTGTATTGGGCGTTCGGTTCGTCGAGCTCCGCGGCACGCTCGAGCATCTTGCGCGCGGCTTCTTCGTCTCTCTGGATGCCCTTGCCCTCGAGCAGCGCGATGCCGACATAGGTGATGGCGGCCGAGAAATTCTGGTCGGCGGCCTTCTGCCACCACAGCACCGCCTCGACTTCGTTCTTCGGCACGCCGAGCCCGCGCTGAAAGAGCAGGCCGAGCGCATATTGCGCGCGCGCGAGGTTGCCCTTCTCGGCGGCACGGCGGAACATCTGCGCGGCGGCCGGGAAGCTGCGCGGCACGCCATCGCCCTTGAGATAGAGCTCGCCGAGGACGTACTGCGCTTCGGCGTTCTCGGCTTCGGCCGCCTTCTTGTACCAGTCGATATGCGCCGATGGCGGCTTCGGCATGTCTTTGGCCGCAACGCGCGCGAGATCGGGTTCCGGCCCGGCATCGGGGAGCGGCGCTTTTTCCGCGGGCTTCGCATCGGCCGGTTTGGCGGGCGCGGCATCGGCCTTTTCCGCGGGCTTAGCCGGCGCTGCGGGCGCTGCGGGCGGCTTCGCGGCATCGGGCGCTTTCGCCGTCTCAGCGGGCTTTGCGGGTGCGGCAGGCTTCGGATCGGGCGCCTTCGCCGTCTCGGGCTTCGCCGGCTCGGCGGGTTTCGGCGGTGCGGAATCGGGCAGGGCGGCCGTGTCGGCCTTCGGCGCCTCGGCCGCTGGCGCGGCGGTCTCCGCGGGGCGCGCCATCCGTTTCTGGATTTCGGGCAACGCCCAGATTCCCACCGCAACGAGCGTGAGCACGCCGAGCGCGATCCAGAGCGGCGTGGTGCTGCGGCGGCGCTTCTGCGCGGCAGCAGGGGCCGCGGCTGCTTCGGCCGCCTTGTCGGCGTTCCCGCCGCGCGCAAGAACGTCGCGAACCGTACTCGCCTCGGGCAGCGGCGGCTCGGGGGCGGCCGGCGTGGTGATGCGTGCGCGGAAGCGCGGCGGCGGCGGCGGCGCGCGGCGCCGGCGCGGCGGGGACCCGCGCGACCGGCGGGGCCGCGACGGGGGCGCCGCCCGGCCCGGCGGC
>CAZUYG010000924.1:0-1773 GCA_964624265.1 uncultured Candidatus Odyssella sp. | reverse complement strand
GTTGGACTTGCCGATCGCGCGGCGGTCGGTCTGGCGCGGCTCGTGCGCGTCCTTGATGAAATTGCCGGTCTCGGTCATCGCCCAGCCCTCGGCGATCGGGAAACCGAAGCGCTTCTCGAACGCCGCGCGGCCGGCGGGATCGACTCCGGCGCCGAAGCCGAAGCGCACCTTGTGCTGCTTTTCCTCGGCCGAATCCGGCTGGTTGAGCAGCGCCGGCACCATGATGCCGAGATAGTGGATCGCCGTGGCGCCTGTCGCGACGACGTCTTTCCACCAGCTCCGCGCATGGAAGCGGTCGGCGGTGATGAGGCAGTTACGCGTCACCACCGCGGTGGTGAAGGTGACGGCGCCGCAATTCTGGTGGAACGTCGGCAGCGGATTGAGGATGCGGTCTTCGCCGGGCCGGATCGCGATGATCCCGCCCATGCGCGCGTACTCGAACGCGACGTTGAGGAAGTAGAGGTTCGAAATGATGCAGCCCTTGGGCCGGCCGGTCGTGCCCGAGGTGTAGAACAGCGCCGCTTCCGTCTTCGCGTTCGGCGTGCCCGTCGCGGCGGGACGTACGGGCAAGGGCAGGGCGGCCGGCAGCGCCATCGCGTTCACGACCGGGATCGGCCGGGGAAGCCGCCGCGAGACGGCTTCGAGATCGGCGACGCGCTCCGGCACCGAAACCGCGAGATCGGCCTCGGAATGCTCCAGCAGATAGAGCATCTCGTCGGGCGCGTAGTCGGGGTTCACGGGCACGATGCCCGCACCGAGCGCATTGAGCGCCAGCAGATGCAGGAAATGCTCCGGCCGGTTCAGCAGCAGCAGCGCGACGCGGTGGCCGATGCCGTACCCAGCCGCGCGATACAGCGCGGACAGCGCTTCGACGCGCCGCGCGGCGTCGCCATAGCTGATGTCGCGCTTGCCGCCGATTTCCCAGCCGGAGCTTGGCGTGACGGCCAGGACAGGATTGTCCGGAACGGCGCGGGCCGCATCCGCGAAGGCCTCGTGAACCGTCGCGAACGGAACCGCTGTCGGGTCCGCTGCCCGCATATCGGCGTCTTTCGTCTGCGTCGGGATGCTTATTCCGCGGCGTGCTTCATCTGCCGCGCCGCGCGGATTTTGGCCTTTTCCTCGTTCCAGGCCTTGAGCTTGCCGTGCGCCTCCTTCTCGGCCTTCTCGACGTACGAGGCCGGGCCGAGCTCGTGCGTGAGCTCGAGGCGATAGCCGTTCGGATCGAAGAAATAGATCGACTTGATGAAGTGGTGGTCCGTCACGCCGATCACGGGAATGCCGTGCGCCTCGAGACGGGCCTTCGCGCGTTCCACTTCCTCGACGCTGTTCATGCGCAGCGCGATGTGATTCACCCAGGCCGGCGTGTTCGGCGAGGGATCGGGCGCCAGATCGTCGCCGAGATCGAAGAAGGCGACATACGAGCCGTCGCCCATCTTGAAGAACAGGTGGACATACGGGCAGTGCTGCTTCGTGCTCGGCACGTAGTCGGCCTTGATGATGTGCACGAGCGGCAGGCCGAGGATGTCCTCGTAGAAATGCCGCGTTTCTTCGCCGTCGCGGCACTTGATGGCCCAGTGATGCAGACCCTCGATCGGGGGCATTTTGGGAACGTTCGGCGTCATGGCTCTTCTCCGCGCGTGAACGGCAAACCAGTTCCTAATATCGCAGCGCCTTTGCCGGTTTTCCATGCCCAATTCGGATTGGGGATCATGCGCAGCCCCAAAACGCGAAGCGGCCCGCTCCCCCAACCGGAGCGGGCCGCTTGCCTGTTCG
>CAZUYG010000923.1:0-1775 GCA_964624265.1 uncultured Candidatus Odyssella sp. | reverse complement strand
ACCACACGCGCTTCCCCGAATATGTGCGCGCACGCACCAAGGCGCCGCTGTCGTGGAGCTATGCGGTCCTGCGGCGGTTCCATTCGGCGGCAAGCCGCGTGATGGTGCCCACGCCCACGGTGAAAGCCGACCTCGAGGCGTGGGGTTTCGGCAATGTCGTGCTGTGGACGCGCGGCGTCGATCTCGAGATCTTCCGGCCGGGTCCGCGCGACAGGCTCAAGACCAAGCCGCCGATCTTCGTCTATGTCGGGCGCGTGGCGGTGGAGAAGAACGTCGAGGCGTTCCTGGCACTCGACCTGCCCGGCTCGAAATGGGTGGTCGGCGAGGGACCGGCGATGGGCGCGCTGAAGGCGCGCTATCCCGAGGCGAGCTATCTGGGCGTGCTGCAGCAGCGCGAACTTGCCGAGGTCTATGCGGCGGCCGACGTGTTCGTTTTCCCCTCGCGCACCGACACGTTCGGTCTGGTCCTGCTCGAGGCGATGGCCTGCGGCACGCCGGTTGCCGCCTATCCGGTGACCGGCCCGCTCGACGTCCTGGGCGACGTGCCGGCAACGCAGTCCGGCGGCGCGATGGACGAGGACCTGCGCAAGGCGTGCCTCGCCGCGCTGGAGATCCCGCGCGAACGCGCCCGCGCGCACGCCCTGCGCTATTCGTGGGCCGAGTGCGCGCGCCAGTTCGCGGACCATCTGCGTCCGCGCGACTGACCGCTCACAGTTCGGAAAGCTTCACGTCCGGCGAATAGTCGCGGCCCGGCGCGTCCTTCACGATCGCCTGCCCGCAAACGACGATGCCGCGCGCGGAATCGAATGTCAGTGTCGGCGCGCCGTACAGTTCCCAGCCCGCATTGAGCGCAGCGGTCACGCGATGGCAGAACGCGGCGTCGTCCTTGCCGGTCAGGAAGCGGTAGGCCTTCATCGGATACTCCGGGCTTGCGGTGGCTCGCGCGCACTATCAAGGCTGCGCGCCCGATTTCCAAGCCGTTCGATCCTACAAGTATAGTACGTCGCAATTACTTGCAGTTTCATGTATTGATTAATTAGAAATTAACATAATCGGGGAAATACAAATGTATTTAGAAACAATAAGCGACGCGATGGCGACCGGCCGCGTGGCCGAAATCTTCGCCCAGCAGCGCGAACGCTTCGGCAAGGTCTTCTCGACGGCGCGCTGCATGACCACGCGGCCCGACCTGCTGCCGGCCTATACCGATTTCGTCGAGGCGGTGCGGCGCGGCTTCACGCTCACGATGCGCGAATGGAAGCTCATCACGCTGGTGGCGGCCCGATACGTGCCCTCGACGCACTGCTCGTACGTCTACGCCCAGCAGCTCGTCGACGATCTCGGCTCGAAGGAGGCGGTCATCGCCGTCCAGCGCGACTTCCGCCGCGCCGGCCTGCCCGTGAAGGACGTCGAGATGCTGACCTATGCCGAGAAGGTCGTGCGCGCGCCGCAGACGATCGAGCGCGTCGACATCGAGCGGCTGCGCCGGGCGGGGTTCGAGGACCGGCAGATCATGGATATCGCGCTGTGCGCGGCCTTCCGCTGCTTCATCGGCCGCTTCTTCGGCCGCACCAGCGCTTGCCTCGGCAATCGTTGGCGGCGCCTCGCTCGGCAACGGCTCGCTGCTCGGCACGGCGATGGCCTGTGCGCTATCCGTCGCTTGCACGATCGGTGACTCGTCGAAGGCCTCGCCCGATGCACTCGCCGAATCCGGGAACCCGACATCGCTCGCAACTTCGCTCGTCGTCGCCTCGCGCGCTTCGCCACGCGAGCGG
>CAZUYG010000922.1:0-1777 GCA_964624265.1 uncultured Candidatus Odyssella sp. | reverse complement strand
CGCTGCAGCGCGTTGGCGTCCACGCCGCCGGTCAGCACCTTGCCCGAAGACGGCACGACGGTGTTGTAGGCGCGCGCCAGGCGCGTGATGGAATCGAGCAGGATCACGACGTCGCGCTTGTGCTCGACGAGGCGCTTGGCCTTCTCGATCACCATCTCGGCCACCTGCACGTGGCGGCTGGCCGGCTCGTCGAAGGTCGAGGAGATCACCTCGCCCTTCACGGTCCGCTCCATGTCGGTGACTTCCTCGGGCCGCTCGTCGATGAGCAGCACGATGAGGTAGGCGTCCTTGTGATTGCGTGCGATCGAGTGCGCGATGTTCTGCAGCATCACGGTTTTGCCCGTGCGCGGCGGCGCCACGATCAGGGCGCGCTGGCCCATGCCCTGCGGCGTGATGATGTCGATGACGCGCCCCGTCTTGTCGCGATAGGTGGGGTCGTCGATCTCCATCTTGAACTTCCGCTCCGGGTAGAGCGGCGTCAAATTGTCGAAGTTGATGCGGTGGCGCACCGCTTCGGGGTCGCCGAAGTTCACCTTGTCGACCTTGAGCAGCGCGAAATAGCGCTCGCCGTCCTTGGGCGCGCGGATCTGGCCCTGCACCGTGTCGCCGGTGCGCAGGCCGAAGCGCTTCACCTGGTTGGGCGAAACGTAGATGTCGTCCGGGCCGGGCAGGTAGTTGGCCTCGGGCGAGCGGAGGAAGCCGAAGCCGTCGGGCAGCACCTCGACGGTGCCTTCGCCGTCGATGATCACGTCCTTGAGCGCGAGGCTCTTCAGGATCGCGAACATCATCTCCTGCTTGCGCAGCGTGGAGGCGTTCTCGATCTCGAGGCTTTCGGCGAGGGCGAGCAGGTCGGCGGGAGATTTGGCCTTGAGCTCGGCGAGTTTCATCGGCGCCGGGGCCTTCTCGGCCTTTTCGGCCTTGGCGGGCGCGGTCTTGTCCGGCGCGGCCTCTTTCGAGGGCCGTTCGGCGGTCTTGTCGGCGGTCTTGTCGCTCATGGGGTGCAATACGAGTCTGATGGAGGAACGAACGGGGAGGGGAAAAGCGCGGCCCCGTCACGAGGATGCGAAATGCATCGCTGAGGCGGCGCGGGTGGCGCGAGGGTTCACGGTGTGCAGCCGCCGCGGGCACGTGGACCGTGCATTCCGGCGCTCGGGCACCGGCGCTTATGGCTGTCGGAGGAAGGCGCTCCCGTACGGGCGGTTGAAACCCGCTCCCTCGGAAGCAACGAACTCATAGCAGAGTTGGGATGCGAACGCAAAGCCTGCAAGGGGCAGGCGTTTCCATAGCGCGAAATATCTTGAGCGGCGGTTAAGCCAGCGCGGCGCGCTTGGCCGGGGCCGGCGCCGCGAGCGGCGCGAGCGCGGCGAAGAACGCGTCGTTGTCGTCCTGGATGCTGATCGTCACGCGGATGAAGCGCTCGAAACCCGGCGCCTTGACGGTCGAAACGGCGATGCCCTGCTGGCGCAGCGCGGCCTGGGCGGCCGTCCCCTCCATCGGCAGCTCGATGAGCAGGAAGTTTCCGGCGCTCTTGAGGCAGCGCAGGCCAAGGCCGTCTACGCGCGCGCGCAGGCGTTCGCGCTCGGCCACGCACTCCTTCACGCGCGCCCACATGTAGTCCTGGTCCTCGAACGCCGCGAGCGCGGCCGCCTGGGCGACGATGTTGAGGTTGAAGGTGTTGCGCACGCGGTGAAACGCCTCGGCCAGCGCCGCCGAACTCATGAAGCCGTAGCCGACGCGCAGGCCCGCCATGCCGTAGGCCTTGGAGAAAGTCCGCAGC
>CAZUYG010000921.1:0-1779 GCA_964624265.1 uncultured Candidatus Odyssella sp. | reverse complement strand
ACGTGCACGTCGTTCTCGATCGCCTGGCGCGCGGCCTCCTCGGGTGTCGAGAACAGCGGTCCGATGTCCACGTCGAAGCCCAGATCGGCGAAGGCGGTGGCAATGACTTTAGAGCCGCGGTCGTGGCCGTCCTGGCCGAGCTTGGCCACGAGCAGGCGCGGGCGGCGGCCTTCGAGCCGCGCGAAGTCCTCGACCTCGCGCTGCACCTTTTCGAACGCCGCGTCGCCCTCGTGGCCGGCGGCATAGACGCCGGAGATCGCGCGGATCTCGGCGCGGTGCCGGCCGAAGGCTTTTTCCATGGCGTCCGAAATCTCCCCCACGGTGGCCCGCGCGCGCGCGGCCTCGATGCAGGCGGCGAGCAGGTTTTCGTTGCCGCCCGCGGCGGTGCGCGTCACGGCGTCGAGCGCGGCCTGCAGTTTCGCCGCGTCGCGCTTGGCGCGGATGGTTTTCAGGCGCTCGATCTGCTGCTGGCGCACCCTCGTGTTGTCGATGTCGAGGATTTCGACGCGCTCGCCGGTCTCGGGGCGGTATTTGTTGACGCCGACGATGACCTCTTCGCCGCGATCGATGCGCGCCTGCCGCCGCGCGGCCGATTCCTCGATGCGCATCTTGGGCAGCCCGGCGGCGACAGCCTTGGTCATGCCGCCCATCGCCTCGACCTCCTGGATCAGCTTCCAGGCCTCTTCGGCGACCGACGCGGTCAGCGCCTCGACGTAGTAGGAGCCGCCGAGCGGATCGACGACGTGCGTGACGCCGGTCTCCTCGGCGATGATGAGCTGCGTGTTGCGCGCGATGCGCGCCGAGAACGGCGTCGGCAGCGCGAGCGCCTCGTCGAAGCTGTTCGTGTGCAGCGACTGCGTGCCGCCGAGCACGCCGGCCAGCGCCTCGATCGTCGTGCGGATGATGTTGTTGTAGGGGTCCTGCTCGGTGAGCGAGACGCCCGAGGTCTGGCAATGCGTGCGCAGCGCCAGCGAGCGCTCGTCCTTGGGATCGAACGTCTTCACGATGCGCGACCACAACAGGCGCCCGGCGCGCAGCTTCGCGATCTCCATGAAGAAATTCATGCCGAGGCACCAGAAGAACGAGAGCCGCCCGGCGAACTCGTCGATCTTGAGGCCCTTCGACATCGCGGCGCGGACGTAGTCCCAGCCGTCCGCCAGCGTGTAGGCGAGTTCCTGCACGCAGGTCGCCCCGGCCTCCTGCATATGATAGCCGCTGATCGAGATCGAGTTGAACTTCGGCATGTGGCGCGCCGTGTGCTCGATGATGTCGGCCACGATGCGCATCGAGGGCTCGGGCGGGTAGATGTAGGTGTTGCGGACCATGAACTCCTTCAGAATGTCGTTCTGAATGGTGCCAGCGAGCTTGCTTTGCGCAACGCCCTGCTCCTCGCCGGCGACGATGAACATCGCCAGCACCGGCAGCACCGCGCCGTTCATCGTCATCGAGACCGACATGCGGTCGAGCGGGATCCCGTCGAACAGGATCTTCATGTCCTCGACCGAATCGATCGCGACGCCGGCCTTGCCGACGTCGCCGACGACGCGCGGATGGTCCGAATCGTAACCGCGGTGCGTGGCGAGATCGAACGCGACCGAGAGGCCCATCTGCCCGGCCTTGAGCGCCTGGCGGTAGAATGCGTTGGAATCCTCGGCGGTCGAGAAGCCGGCGTATTGGCGGATGGTCCAGGGCCGCACCGCATACATGGTGGCACGGGGCCCGCGCACGAACGGCGCGAGGCCGGGGAGGGTGCCCACATGCTCCAGCGCCTCGAGATCG
>CAZUYG010000920.1:0-1779 GCA_964624265.1 uncultured Candidatus Odyssella sp. | reverse complement strand
CGAACGCGTCGTAGATGCCGCTCTGCACGAGGAGGCGGCTCGAAGACGTGCAGCGTTCGCCGTTCAGGCTGTAGATCATGAACACGACCGCATCGAGCGCGCGGTCGAGATCGGCGTCGTCGAACACGATCACCGGATTCTTGCCACCGAGCTCGAAATGCACGCGCTTCAGGGTCGCGGCGCCCTGCGCCATGATGCGGCTGCCGGTGGCGGATTCGCCGACGAAGCCGATCGCCTTGATGTCGGGGTGCTCGGTCAGCGCCTTGCCGGCATCCTCGCCGAGGCCGTGCACGGTGTTGAGCACGCCGTCGGGCAGGCCCGCTTCCTTGCCGATCTCCGCCAGCAGCAGCGCGGTGAGCGGGCTCCATTCGGCCGGCTTGTGCACGACCGTGCAGCCCGCCGCCAGCGCGGGCGCGATCTTCCAGGTCGAGAGCATGAACGGCGTGTTCCATGGCGTGATCACGCCGACGGGGCCGATCGGCTCGCGCACCGTGAAGTTGAGGTGGTCGTCTGCCGGCAGCGAAAGGCCGTCGCGCGCGTTCGGTGCGCGATCGGCGTAGAAACGGAAGTTCTCGGCGCCGCGCTCGGCGGCCTTGGTCATGAAACGGATCGCCTGGCCGGTGTCCGCGCTTTCGACCAGCGCGATCTCTTCGGCGCGCGCCACGATGCGGTCCGCGAACGCGTGCAGCACGTCGCGCCGGTCGTCGCCCGACATTGCGCGCCATGCCGGAAAGGCCGCGCGCGCGGCCTGGGCGGCGAGATCGATCTCGGCGGCGCCGCCCGCCGCGACCTTGCAGATCACGCCGTCGTCGACCGGCGAGAGATTGTCGAAGCTCTTGCCCGTGACGCCGGCGTGATGCCGGCCGGCGATGAAATGGGGAACGGTCCCGTCGCGGAAGCGCGCGAGATGGCGCTCGGCCTTGGCGATGTTCTCGGCGAGCTTCGGATTGGCTTCGATGTTCATGCGGTTGCCTTTGCCCCGCTTGCGGGGACCTTGTCCGCCGCCAGATAGGCGTGGAGGTTGTTCTTCTTGAGATTGAGGACAGGATCGAGTTCCTGCACCTCGAGCGAGATCGCGAGCGGACGCTTGTCCTGCACCGGTTTCAGGTGATCGCACAGCACCGCGAACACGCTATCGGCCGCGCGCTTTTTCGTCGGCGCGTCGCGGCCGGCACCGATCCGAAGCATGACGTGGATGAATGCCGCTTCGGGCCGCCCGTCGGCGACGATGTATTCGTCGCGGCGCTCGGCGCGCGTGCGCACGCCGCCGGCTGGGAACACGCCGGTCTTGATCGCCGCTTCGTGCAGCGCCTGCAGCAGCGGCCGGATCTCCACGGCGCCGGCGAGATTGGCGGAATATTCCACGATGACGTGGGGCATCGTTTTCCTCCCGGGCAACGTCTGCTGGCCTTCGCAGCGCACCCGTTGATTTATTTGATAAGTTAACTATCTTGCCCGGAGCGGCGCGAGTCAAGCGACGCGCAATTTTCTCAGAGGGTGGAAACGTGAAGCTGCTCAGCTACAGCGCCGGCGGGCGCGCCTCTTGGGGCGCCCTCGCCGATGGCGGCATCGTCGACCTCGGCAAGCGCTTCGGCGCGCGTTTTCCGACGCTGCGCGACGCGATCGCAGCCGGCGCGCTCGGCGAGATCGCCGCCGCCGTGAAGGGCGCCGCGCACGACCTGCTGCTGACCGACGCGAAGCTCGCGATCCCGATTCCCAATCCCGAGAAGATCATCTGCGTCGGCGTGAACTACGCGAACCGCAACGAGGAATACAAGG
>CAZUYG010000919.1:0-1780 GCA_964624265.1 uncultured Candidatus Odyssella sp. | reverse complement strand
ACCGACATCGTGAAGGCGATCGCGCGGCTCTCGAAATTCTACATGCACGAGAGCTGCGGCCAGTGCACGCCGTGCCGCGAAGGCACCGGCTGGATGTGGCGCGTGATGGAGCGGCTCGTCACCGGCAATGCCGAGATCGAAGAGATCGACATGCTGCACGACGTGACGAAACAGGTGGAAGGCCACACGATCTGCGCGCTCGGCGACGCCGCGGCGTGGCCGATCCAGGGCCTGATCCGCCATTTCCGGCCCGAGCTCGAGCGCCGCATCCTCGCGCGCAAGACGGCGAAGGCGGCGTAGCGATGGCCAAGCTCACGATCAACGGCCAGCAGGTCGAGGTCCCGAACGGGATGACCGTGCTGCAGGCGTGCCAGACGATCGGCGTCGAAATTCCGCATTTCTGCTACCACGAGCGCCTCTCGATCGCCGGCAATTGCCGCATGTGCCTCGTCGAAGTGGAGAAGATGCCGAAGCCGGTCGCGTCCTGCGCGCAGCCGGTGATGGACGGCATGGTGGTCCACACCGACAACGACAAGGTGAAGAAGGCCCGCAAGGGGGTGATGGAGTTCCTGCTCATCAATCACCCGCTCGATTGCCCGATCTGCGACCAGGGCGGCGAGTGCGATCTGCAGGACCAGGCGATGGCCTACGGCTACGACCGCAGCCGCTATCACGAGAACAAGCGCGCGGTCGACGAGAAATTCATGGGGCCGCTGGTCAAGACGATCATGACCCGCTGCATCCACTGCACGCGCTGCGTCCGCTTTGCCACCGAGGTGGCCGGCGTCGAGGAGATCGGCGCGCTCAATCGCGGCGAGCACATGGAGATCACGACCTATCTCGAGCGCTCGCTGACCTCCGAGCTTTCGGGCAACGTCGTCGATCTCTGCCCGGTCGGCGCGCTGACCTCGAAGCCCTACGCGTTCACCGCGCGCTCGTGGGAGCTGCGCAAGACCGAATCGATCGACGCGATGGACGCGCTCGGCGCGAACATCCGCGTCGATGCGCGCGGCAACGAGGTGATGCGCATCCTCCCGCGCCTGAACGACGAGATCAACGAGGAGTGGCTGTCGGACAAGTCGCGCTACGTCTATGACGGGCTGAAGCGCCAGCGCCTCGACACGGCCTATGTGCGCCGCGACGGCAAGCTCGTGCCGGCGAGCTGGGGCGAGGCTTTCGCCGCGATCGCCGCGCAGGCGAAGTCGCTCGGCGGCGACCAGATGGCCGCGATCGCCGGCGATCTCGCCGATTGCGAATCGATGGCGCTGCTGAAAGACCTGATGGCGTCGATGGGCTGCCGCAATCTCGATTGCCGGCAGGATGGCGCGAAGCTCGATCCGGCGCAGCGGGCCGGCTGGCTGTTCAACAGCACGATCGCCGGCATCGATCAGGCCGATGCGCTCGTGCTGATCGGCACCAATCCGCGCGCCGAAGCGCCGGTGCTGAACGCGCGCATCCGCAAGCGCTGGCTCGCCGGCAAGTTCGCCGTGGGTGTGGTCGGAGAGCGCGTCGATCTCACCTACACGTACGACTACCTCGGCGCCGGGCCGAACACGCTGCAAGACCTCATCGACGGGAAGAGCCGGTTCGCCGAGACGCTGAAGAAAGCCCAGCGCCCGATGCTGATCGTGGGGCAGGGTGCGCTCGCGCGGAAGGACGGCGCCGCAATTCTCGCCGCCGCCCGCCGCTTTGCCGAATCGGCCGGCATGGTCAAGGACGGCTGGAACGGCTTCAACGTGCTGCACACTGCCGCCGCGCGCGTGGGCGGACTCGAAGTGGG
>CAZUYG010000918.1:0-1781 GCA_964624265.1 uncultured Candidatus Odyssella sp. | reverse complement strand
GCAGCACGCCGAGCAGCCGCGGAATCAGCAGGAATCCGAGCGCGAGCATGAACAGACTCTTCGCCAGCGCGGCGTCGAAGATCGGCCAATCCGGGAACAGCTGCTTCTGGACCCCGAAATAGGCGCGCGGAAACAGCGTGTTTACGGCCGCGATCGTGAGGCCGAGGCCGAGGAACAGCAGCCAGAGCGGCGACGAGACGTACGACATGATGCCGGTCAGGAAATGGAACCGGCTGAGCGGATTGAGGCCGCGCGCGCCCATCACGCGCGAGTGCTGGAGGTTGCCCTGGCACCAGCGGTGATCGCGCTTCGCGTAGTCGAGCAGGGTCGGCGGCACCTCTTCGTACGAGCCGCCCATCTCCGGCACCAGCCACACCGACCAGCCGCCGCGTACCAGCAGCGCGGCCTCGACGAAATCGTGGCTCATGATGTGGCCGCCGAACGGCGGTTTGCCCGGAAGCTCGGGCAGCCCGCAATGCTCCATGAACGCGCGCGTGCGAATGATCGCGTTGTGGCCCCAGTAATTGC
The DNA here is from genome assembly GCA_964624265.1 of uncultured Candidatus Odyssella sp. Taxonomy (GTDB): domain Bacteria; phylum Pseudomonadota; class Alphaproteobacteria; order Bin65; family Bin65; genus SBBV01. Next base: position 1,253 of record CAZUYG010000918.1, on the reverse strand, counting down.
CCTCGCCCATCTGCCAGAAGGCCTGGCCGGCGGCGAAGACCGGCCCGTAGATGCGGCCGGCGAATTGCAGCATGCGCGCGAACAGCGTGTTGCGGTTGATGCAGACCGGCGGCGCCTGGATCAGCCCGGCGCCGGGATTGGCGTCCATGAGCCGCGCCATCGCGACGAGCGTCTTGCCTTCCATCAGGCTGTCGGCGTCGAGCACGACCATGTAGTCGTAGTGGCGGCCCCAGCGCTTCAGGAAATCGGCGATGTTGCCCGATTTCTTCGCCGTGTTGTGACGGCGGCGCCGGTAGAACACGCGCGCGCCGGAGCCGAGCCGCGCCGAAAGCGCGTGCCAGGCCAGTTCCTCGGCCACCCAGATGTCCGGGTTGGTCGTGTCGCTCAGCATGTAGAAATCGAACGCCTGGCCCTGCCCGGCCGCCGCGACCGATTCGTAGATCGCCTGCATGTTGGCGAAGACGCGGTTCGTATCCTCGTTGTAGATCGCCATGACGACGGCGGTACGGCTGGCGAGGCGCACGTCGCCGGGCGGCGGCTGATGCAGGGCCGGCTGCCGCGCCTTCACGAGCAGCATCACGAAGCCGGCGATCGCGGCCCAGAACGAGAAGGCGATCCAGAGAAAGCAGCCGACGAACAGCGCCAGCAGCAGGATTTCGAGCGTGCCAAGCCCGTGATTGCCGGCCAGCACGATCGAAAGCTGCGCGGTGGCCCAGCCGGTCGTGGCGAAGGTCAGGAGCGCCAGCGCGCCGCGCCGCAGCCAGGCCTGGGCCCGGTAGAGTGCGGACCGGTGCTCCATCGCGGCGACGATCAGGCGGCGCGGGGCCGCAAGGGCTTGGCCGCGAACGAGGGCAGGCGCTGCGGCTGGAGTTCGGCCGCCGGCATCGGATCGCCGAGCAAGGGCGGCGGCATCGCCGGCAGACCCCGGCGAAGGGCCTCCACCAACACGGCCGGGGTGGCATCGGCAAACAGCATCAGCGGCCAGCGCCGGGCGGCCTGCGCCGTCAGCCAGGCAACCCGGCCGGCGGCGAGCGCGCGCGGCGCCTCGCTCTCCGGCAGTCCGAACAGATCGGCGAACCAGAGACCGGCGGCATCGTCGATCTGGGCCGGCGTGGCGGCCGGCGCCATGCGTCCGAGACGCCGCACGAGCTCCTTCAGCGCCGCCTCATCTTCGACGCCGAAGCCACGCAAATAATTGCGAAAACGCCGCTCGGCGTCAGCCGGGAGCGAGCGCGAGCGGCCGCGGCTCAAGG
>CAZUYG010000917.1:0-1782 GCA_964624265.1 uncultured Candidatus Odyssella sp. | reverse complement strand
ACGGCAGCGCGCTTCGGACGCGTGATCGTGCTCTCCGCCAAATCGATCTCCAGCGCGGGAAGACCCGGCGCTTCGACCGACACGATCTCGGGACGGGGCGCGTTGCCCGCGGTGAACATCTCGAGGACGAGGCAGACTTCATCGCCCGGCTCGAGCGTGACTGCAACCTCTGCCGCCTCGCGCAGCCAGCGGTAGCGGGCTCGTTGCCAGACCTCGTGGTCGTGCGCGCCGCCGGTTACCATCGCGCGGCGCGTATGGCCCGGCAAGCTGATGCTGCCTCGGCTGTCGAAATCGACGGCAAGCAGCAGGCCCTCGTCGTCTTCCAGCAGGGCCAGCTGCGTGATCGATGCCCGACGGGTCTGCGCGAATAGGCGAATCGCCGGCACCTTGTCTTGCCTCACCAGCAGGCCGATCCGCGTCGACGGCGGAAAGTTCTGCTTCGCAAGCCAGTCAAGATTTAAGACCGACATGTGCGCCTCGTACATCGACAGGATGTGATAACTCTGGCGCGATACGGTCAGCGACATGTCGGCTTGAAGAAGGCGTCCGCGCAGTTCGAACCACGTTGCTTCCGCGGCTACTGCCGTGTCCCGACTTGGATAGGCCCCGACGCGCGAGTAGGTGAGCGGCCTGACCAGTTCATTGACGTGGATTCGGCTGGCCGACCCCGCTACCAGTCCCGCGCCCGCAAGGACCAGGAGCGCGATTTGAGCGCGCGTGGCCGGAAATTTCGTCGCGAGCGCCGCGAGCAGTACGACCAGAAGAAGCGCGAACAGCGCACCGCCATACCAGAGTGTCGTATCCTTCACGATGTCCCAAACATTGAAATTGGACAGCAGCGGCAGGCCCGCATTTGCGTGACTCAGCATCGCGAGCAGCACCGCGAACGGCATGGCGCACACGGCGACCAGACCCGCACGCTCCCGGCCGATCTTGAAGAAGCCGAGGCTGGCCGCGGCGAGCACGCCCAGCGGCAGCATCAAGAGGTGCGCGCGCCATTCGACGAGGAACGCGAGGAAATTCATCTTTCCGTCAAGCGGCGGTCGGCTCTCGAAGATGATCGTCCCATCGGGGCTGGCGTAGGCGACAACCGGCGTCTCGACCGGCATAAGGAAAATGCAGGGCAGCAGCAGCGCCGACGGAATCCAGGCGCGAACGGCGCGCAAGCGCGCTGTGCCGAGAAGCAGGATCGGGCCAATGCCAGGGGCAAGCCGCTTCGCGCCGAATCCGGCGAGGCCCAGCGCCAGAAAGCAGGCGAACGCCACCGATGGTCCCGCCTGGAAGAACCCCGCGACCGATACAGGGACGAGGGGAAAGCCGACGAGGAAAAGCGCCGGCAACGTCGATGACGCCTTCTCCTCGGCCGGCGCGAGAATCAGCCAGAGAATGTAAGCGACAAGCATATATGGGAGCGTGATGACGCCGATCGCCACGGCCACGGCAAAATAGCGGCCGAGCTCGGCCTTGCGGCGCGCGGCGTCGGGCCGGCACAGCACGGCCATGAACGCGATACTGAAGAGAATGCCGTAGATCGAGTCTTTCCCGTACATGGCGATGCCGCGCGTGCCGAATTCGCTGACCGCCATCAGGCCGATGAACAGCATGGCGGCCGCGTTGCGGAACTTCGGCACGAGGCTGTCGGCGGCGTAATACGCCGTGACGCACGCGATGAGAGCCAGTAACGGCTTCAGCGCGGCCGCCGTGGCGATGAGGGGCAGCGTTTCGAACAAGCTGCCGAGAAACACGATCAGGCCGGAAAAGCCGAGCATCGACGAAAAGCTG
>CAZUYG010000916.1:340-1793 GCA_964624265.1 uncultured Candidatus Odyssella sp. | reverse complement strand
CGTGCCGATTCCGGCGGCGATCAGCGGCACGCGGCGGCGGGCCAATTCCTGCGCGAGCGCGGCGAGTCCCGCTTGGGCCTCGTCGGGTTGCGACATCAGGAGAACCGGAAAGCCCGGCCCGGCCAGCGCCAGCGGCCCGTGCATCAGTTCGGCGGCGGACAGCGCTTCGGCGTGCAGCCCGGCGGTCTCCTTGAGCTTCAGCGCGGCTTCCTGCGCCGCGGCCAGACCGATGCCACGCGCCGCGACATAGAGGTGGCGCGCATCCCGCAGCAGCGGAACGGCGGCGCGCCAGTCGGCGCGCGCGGCAGCTTCGAGATCGTCGGGAAGCTCCGCAAGAACGCGGCCGAGCGCCGGATCGCCGCGCCAGACGGCGAAGAGCTGAAGCACGGCCGTCATCGCGGCGATGACGGATTTCGTTGCCGCGACGCTGCGCTCGGGTCCCGCATGGAGCGGAAGCATCGCATCACAGGCTTCCGCGAGCGGCGAGCCGGCGTCGTTGACGAGCGCCACCGTGAACGCGCCGCCCGCCCGGGCCGCGTTGGCGAGGCGGAGGAGATCGGGGCTGCGCCCCGACTGGGAAATCGCAAGGAAAAGCGCGTCTTTCACCCGCAATGGCGCGGCGTAGACCGAGCTGACCGACGGCCCGATCGAAGCCGTGACGAGACCGAGCCGCGTCTCGAACAGGTATTTGGCGAAAGTCGCGGCATGATCCGAGCTGCCGCGCGCGCATGTCACCGCGAAGGGGGGCAGGCGCTGCCGCAGCCGCCGCACGATTTCGTGAACTGCGCGTTCGTTCGCGGCGAGCGCGCGTGCGGCGGCGGCCGGCGCCTCGCGCGCTTCGCGCAGCATCAGCGATTCGCCTGGCTCCCGCTCCGGAACCGGCATTTCACCCCCGCCCTAAACGGTCGTCCGATGCTGCAATCGTCACGAAACGGTCACTCCTGAGGCCGATTCCCTACGTATATGGGGAATACGGAAAGAGCCGGGCGCCGGCGGTCTCGCGGCCAGTATCGGATATCTCCATGAAAAAAGGCACGGAAACGATCAGCCCCCGCTATCGCGGGCTGGATGTGTGGAAGGACGAAGACGTCCTCGAAGCGATGTGGGAAGGCCAGTCGCGGGCCATCGCCGCGGTGCGGCGGGCGCTGCCGTCGATCGGCTGGGCCGCGCGCGCGATGGCCGAACGGCTCGGCGCGACCGGCCGCATCATCTATGTGGGCGCCGGCACGTCTGGCCGGCTGGCGGCACTCGACGGGGCCGAGCTGGCGCCGACCTTCGGCTGGCCCGAAAGCCGCACGCGCTTCCTGCTCGCCCAGGGCCCCGTCCTGACCGCCGCCGCCTCGAGCTCGAACGAAGACGACGCGCCGCGCGGCCGCAGCGAAATGCTGGCGCTCGAGCCTCGGCCGGAGGATGCGGTGATCGCCGTCGCCGCGAGCGGCACCACGCCCTACAC
>CAZUYG010000916.1:0-330 GCA_964624265.1 uncultured Candidatus Odyssella sp. | reverse complement strand
GCTGGCCGCCGCGGAAAAAGGCGCGCTGGTCATCGCGATCGCGAACAACACCGACGCGCCGCTGTTCCAGCAGGCCGACGTGCCGATCCTGCTCGATACCGGCGCCGAGATCATCAGCGGCTCTACGCGCATGAATGCCGGCACCGCGCAGAAATCCGCCCTCAACCTGCTGTCGAGCCTGCTGATGATCCGCCTCGGCCACGTCTACGACGGGCTCATGGTCAATCTCAACGTCAGCAACGCGAAGCTTCGCCAACGCGCGCTCGGAATCCTGATGCGCATCACCGGCTGCGACGCGGCGGCGGCGGCGGCCGCGCTTGACGCTTGCGG
>CAZUYG010000915.1:0-1794 GCA_964624265.1 uncultured Candidatus Odyssella sp. | reverse complement strand
CCGGCCTGCTTCAGCTGTGCCGACAGCGCCGCGAGCGCCTCGCCGCCGGGCGCCCCTTTCGGCAGCGCCTCGATGCGCTTTGCTAGCGCCTCCACCTGCTCGCGGAGACCTTTCAGCGCCTCGGGGCCCGCCGTGGTGCGCTGGGCGAGGGCTTTCAGGTCGGTGTCGATCTTTTCGATGCGCGCGGCGAGCGCCGCGGCCGAAGCGGCGAGCCCGGCCAGGCGCTCGCGCTGTTCGCCGATCGCGCGTTCGGCCTGCTCGATGCGATTGAGGCGCGTCTGCACCTGCGCGGCTTCGGCCTGCTGGCGCTTCTGCTGCTCTTCGAGTTGCGCGGTGACGCTGTTGATGCGCGATTGCAGACGGTCGAGCGCGCCCTGGCGATCCGATTCGCCGCCGCTCCGCCCGCCAATGCCGAACACCACCGCGACGATGATGCCGGCCACGAACGCCGCACCGAAACCGGCGCCGAACATGGCCCAGCGCATGCGGCCGGGCTCGAAGGGCGGGGGCGGGGGCGGCGAATCCAAGCGCGGCGGCGGCGGCGGCGCGGCTTCGGCCGCGCGCAGGCCCGGTTCGGGGCCGGGCGAAACTTTCTCGGCCGCGAAGGTCTCGGCCGAAGGCCCGGGCGGCGATTCCGGCTCCGCCGCCGGCGGTTCGGTGGGCGGCTCGGCCAGCGCCGCCGCGAGATCGATACCGACGCGCGCGGCGCTTTCGCGGATTTCGCCCATCCGCTTCAGCGGAATGGCGCCGCGTTCTTTCCAGCCCTGCACCGTGGTGACGGCGATGCCCAGCGCCTTGGCCATCGGGCGGATGCCGCCGAAGGCCGCGATGATGCGCTCCGCCTCGTTCGGCGTGCTGACCGGCTCGTCGTTCATGGGCTTGCGCTCCTCGGTATCGGCGGCGCGGATCGCGGCGATCAGTGCCTCGGCGTGGGGCCGCGCGGCGACGCGCACCGCGCGGAACGTGGCTTTGCCTTCGAGCGCCGCCGCCACGGCGCGCGACAGGCAGAAGGCGTCGAGCGATGCGAGCTTCGCGCCGAGCCCGGCCGCCGCGGCACGATCCGCGAATATTGCCGCGCTGCGCGGCGAGAACAAGGCGACGCCGCTGACTCCGCCCGATTCGATCGCCGCGCGCGCCAGCGCCGGAAGTTCCGGCGCGGCCACGGCGCGATAAAGCACCGCCTGCTGCACTTCGTATCCACGCGCGCGCAGCACGCCCGGAAGATCGCCGGCCTGGTCCGCTCCTGCGATGTGCAGCAGTGGCCCTTTGGCCGGATCGATGCGATCGACGAGCAGCGCGGCGAGGCCTTCGGCATCGCCGCCGGCGCTGATCGCATTGGCGAAGCCGGCATCGCGCGCCGCCGCCGCCGTCGCCTCGCCGACGGCATAGGCTGGAAGATCGCGGCGGGGTTCGCGGACGGCGTAGGCGCGCACGCCGTTCGCGCTCGTGAAGATGAGCGCCTGCACGGCCGCGAGCGGCGGCAGCGGTGATTCGACCGGCTCGACCGTCATCAGCGGCGCGATCACCGACGCGATGCCGTGGACGGCGAGCTGCGCGGCGAAGCGTTGCGCTTCGGGCTCGGGGCGGGTGATGAGGACGCGCATCTTCAGGCCGCCAGAAGATCGGCCGGCGCGCGCGCGCGCAGATCGGCGGCGGCATCGGCGCCCAGAGCCGCCGCATCGCTCGGCGCCCCGAGCCGCTCGGCATGGAGGATGAGCGTACCGTCGCCGCGCGCGAGCAGCGCGCGCAACCGCAGCGCGCCGCCGGGCAGCGCTTCGGCGAGCGCGCCGATCG
>CAZUYG010000914.1:0-1797 GCA_964624265.1 uncultured Candidatus Odyssella sp. | reverse complement strand
CCACGTGATCGCCGCCGAGATCGATGCCTTCGGGCAGACCGCGATCGCGCTCAATGCGCGGGCCAACGATGTGACGGTGGAAATCGCCGGCGCCGATCTGGTCGGGACCATCGATCCCGGCTGGCAGGTCGTGATCGCCGGCGACGTCTGCTACGAGGAGCCGATGGCCGGGCAGGTCGTGGCCTGGCTGCGATCGGTGGCGGATCGGGCGCTGGTGCTGCTCGGCGACCCCCAGCGCACCTACTTCCCGACGGAGGGGCTTGAATTCGTCGCCCGCTACACGGTCGAAACGACGATCGAGATCGAAGACAGCGATATGCGCCACACCGCGGGCCGGTGTGATCGCGGTCACGGATCGTCAGGACATGCGGTACTAGGATTGCGACGCCGCGCAAGAGCCAGATCAGCCCGCCGATGAGCGAGACCGTCACCAAGCCCAAGCGCCTCGCCGCCACCGCCCGCCACAAGGTGGCGTCGGTGATCTGGTGGAACTGGATCAATTCGATGGTGCTCTGCGTGACGCTGACCCTGGTGGGCGGCGCGCTCGCCTATGTGATCGGCTGGGCGATCGACGTCTATCTCTCGAACGACATGGCGCCGCAGGGAAAAGCGCCGGGCCTGTTCGCCGTCTCCAACTGGGGCATCGCGGCGGCATTGTTGACCGGCGTCGTCGGCGCGGCGATGGCGATCCGCGCGCTCGTCGTCGGCGACGTGGTGATGGCCCGCATCCTCGGCGCGCGCGAGGTTTCCGAAAGCGAGGAGCCGAAGCTGCACGAAGCCGCGCGGCGCGTGGCCGACGCCGCCGGAATCGTGAAGCCGCGCCTCGTCGTGATCGAAAGCCCGGCGATGAACGCCTTCGCGGCCGGGCGCGACGAATTCCACGCCACCGTCGGCGTCACGCGCGGCCTGCTCGACGCGCTCGAGCCGCACGAACTCGAAGGCGTGCTCGGCCACGAGATCGGCCACATCTGCAACCGCGACATCGTCTATGCCGACATCGTCGCGCTGTGCCTCGGCCTCATCGTCATTTTGCGCGAGATCGCCGGCGTCACCGTACGCATCGGCGCCGAGGCGAAAAGCTCGCGATCGTCGAGCAGCAGCAACAAGAAGGACGGCGCCGGCGCGGCGGCGATCATCGCGATCGCGGTGCTCGTCCTCACCGCGGTGCTGGCGCCGCTCCTGGCCCAGCTCGTGCAGATGGCGATCTCGCGCCAGCGCGAATACGGCGCCGACGCGGCCGGCGCCTATCTGGCCGGATCGCCCGACGGCCTCGCCAGCGCGCTCGCGAAGATCGACCGGTGCCAGGAAAAGCTCTCGGTCAATCAGGCGGTGCAGCACGTCTTCATCGTGAACCCGCTCAAGCGCTTCAAGGAAAGCGCCGGCGCGCTGATGTCGACCCATCCCGCCACGTCGTTGCGCATCGCGCGGCTCAGGGAACTGACCGACTAGCCGCGCGCGGATCAGCGATTGCCGGCCGCGATCACCGCCATGCGCGGCCAGGCGAACGGCAGCGCATCCGCGCAGAGCCGCGCCTCGCGCGCGAGCCGCACCGCCTGATCGTGGACGGCGGCGAGCACGAAATCCCCGAGCGGCCCGCGTTCGCCCAGCTTGGCCTGCGCCGCCGCCTGGACCTCGGCCTCGGTGAGCGCCGGAAAGCGGCGGCCCGACGCCGGCACGGCCGCCACGGCCGCCGGCCTGCCGCCGAGCGCGAGGCAGCCGCCGCGGAACGCGTAGGCATAGGCGCCGCCGAAGCGCGCGCCGCCCTCGCTTTCGAGCGCGAGGCCATCGAGGCGGATG
>CAZUYG010000913.1:0-1798 GCA_964624265.1 uncultured Candidatus Odyssella sp. | reverse complement strand
GCCTCGCGGCGCAGGATTTCATCGAGCCCCTCGCCGAGCACGCCTTCGCGCCCGATCTCGAGCAGCACCGGCAGGGCGAGCGGCGAAATGCGGTCGAGCGGCACGTGGCGAATGCGCCCCTTGATGCGCGCGAGAAACGCGGCAAGGCGCCCGAGATCGACGAGGCCGGTCGCGGCGTCGGCGCGCGTCGCCTGCAGCAGGATGTGTCCGGGCTCGTGGCGTCGCAGCACGTCGTAGATCAGGTCGGTGTTGAACGTCACCTGCCGACCGGTCTTCACCTGCCCCGGATGCCGGCGATCGATGAGGCCCGCGATCACGGCGACGTTGCGGAAGCAGCGTTTCAGCATCGTGGATTCGGCCATCCACGCCTCGAGGTCGTCGCCGAGCATGTCCTGGTCGAACAGCGCATCCATGTCTGCCGCCGGTTCGAGCGACCAGATCGCGATCACGTAGTCGGTGGCGACGAAGCCCAGCGGATGCAGCCCGGCGCGCTCCATGCGCTTCGTGAGCAGCATGCCGAGCGTCTGGTGGGCGTTGCGGCCCTCGAAGCAATAGGCGACGAGGAAATGGCGCTGCTGCTTTTTCTCGCCGCGCGGGAACGTCTCGACGAGGAGGCCGTCGCCCCCCGGCATTGCCGAGCGCTGGCGCTGCGCTTCGAGCCATTCGCGCACCGGGCGCGGATATTCGCCCCAGCGGCCCGGCGCCGCGAGCGCGCCGCGCACCCGGGCGGATAGATGGGTCGTGAGCGGCATCCGTCCGCCCTCGAACGCCGGGATCTTCGGGATGCCGCCTTTTGCCCGCGAGGCGATCAGCTCCAGCTCGCGGATGCCTTCGAAGCGCAGCAGGCGGCCGGCGAACAGGAACGTGTCGCCGGGCACGAGGCCCATCGCGAAATACTCCTCGACCGAGCCGAGCTTGCGCCCATTGGTCATGCGGACCTTGAGCGTGGGTGCGTCGACGATGACGCCGGCGTTCATGCGATATTGGCGCGCGAGACGCTCGCTGGCGATGCGCCAGCGCCCGTCTTCGGTCTGCGCGAGGCGGCGATAGCGTTCGTAGGCGCCCAGCGCGTAGCCGCCGGTGGCGACGAAGTCGAAAACACGCTCGAACGTCTCTCGCGGCAGCATCGCATAGGGTCCGGCGGAGACGACCTGGGCGAACAGCGCATCGCGATCGACCGGCGCGCCGCACGCGGTCGAAACGATGTGCTGCGCGAGCACATCGAGGCCGCCGGCGCGCAGCGGATCGCCGTCCAATTCCTTCGCATGCACCGCTTCGACCGCGGCCTGGCACTCGAGGAATTCGAAGCGGTTGCCGGGCACGAGCAGCGCCTTCGACGGCGTATCGTAGCGATGGTTCGCGCGGCCGATGCGCTGGATCAGGCGGCTGGCCCCTTTCGGCGCGCCCATCTGGATCACGAGATCGACGTCGCCCCAATCGATGCCGAGGTCGAGCGAGCTGGTGCAGACGATGGCGCGCAATTTGCCCGCCACCATTGCCGCCTCGACGCGCAGGCGCTGCGGCTTCTCGAGGCTGCCGTGATGCAGGGCGATCGCGAGATTTTCGTCGTTGAGCCGCCACAGGCCCTGGAACACGAGCTCGGCCTGCGCGCGCGTGTTGACGAAGACGAGCGTCGTCCGGTGTTCGCGGATCGCGCGATAGACATCGGTCAGCGCGTGGAGCGCCATATGGCCCGACCACGGGATGCGCGCTTCGGGGTCGAGGATGGCGATCTCGGGCTCCGGGCCCGGCGCGCCGCGCACGAGCGACACTGATTCCGCGCCGCCACCGGGCGCCA
>CAZUYG010000912.1:0-1800 GCA_964624265.1 uncultured Candidatus Odyssella sp. | reverse complement strand
AAGCCGGCGGCGCCGAGCAGCGGGCCCTTCACGTCTTCGCTGCCGCCCACCACGGCCATCGTCACGATCGAAAACGAGATGACCGGATCGAAGATCTGCGCCGGCTCGAAATAGGTCTGCCGCAGCACCATGACGCTGCCGACCGCGCCCGGGATCAGCGCCGACAGCGCGTAGGCGAACAGCTTGAAGCGCACGGTCGGCACGCCCACGGTTTCCGCCGCCTCCTCGTTTTCGCGCAGCGCGAGCAGCCCGCGGCCGAAGCGGCTGCGGCGCACGAGAAACGTCAGCGCGGTCGCCGCCACGGCGAGGCCGAGCATGATGTAGTAGAGGGTCTCGATCTCCGGCGCCCCGAACACGACGCGGCTGAATTTGCCGAGCCAGCCTTCGATCACGATGACGATGTATTTCGCCAGCTCGGCGAGGCCGAAGGTGAGGATCACGAAATAAGGTCCGCGCACGCGCAGCGCGGGCAGGCCGATCAGCGCCGCGAACGCGAAGGCCGCCAGCGCCGCCAGCGCCACGATCGCCGCGAGCGGCACTTCGCGCCACAGCAGCACGGCGACATAGGCGCCGAGGCCGTAGAACACGACGTGGCCGAGCGAAACGTAGCCCGTCATGCCCGAGAGCAGCGTCCAGCTCTGCGTCAGCGCCACGTACATCAGCAGCGAAAGGCCGACGCCGATGTAATAGTCGCCGGCCGCGAAGGGCAGCGCCGCGGCGGCGAGCGCCAGCGCCGCGAGGAAGAGCGCGCCCCTCATCGCACGATCCGCCGCCCGCCGAGCAGGCCCTGCGGCCGCAGCAGCAGGATGAGGACGAACACGCCGTAGACGAGGATCGAGCGGTAGGCGGAGGAGGTGATCGCCACGCCGTAGGTCTCGAGCACGCCGAGCAGCAGGCCCGCGGCGATGCCGCCCGTGATGTTGCCCAGCCCGCCGAGGATGATGACGACGAAGGCCGCGATCGTGAACGGAAAGCCCATGAACGGCGAGATCTGCTCGGTCATGCTCACCAGCGCGCCGGCGACGGCGGCGCTGGCGAAGCCGAGGCACAGCGCCAGAACCTGCACGCGCTCCACGTTCACGCCGACGACGGCGGCGGCGTCGCGCCGCTGGATCAGCGCCTTGATCGCGAGCCCGGTCACGTGGAAGCGCAGGAACGCCAGCACGCCGGCGCAGATGATCACCGCCACCGCGAAGGCCGCGATGCGGTTGCCGGTCACGGCGACGTTGCCCCAGCGATAGACCGTGTCGAGATATTGATAGCCGCGCGGCGTGCCGGTGAATTGCAGCGCGGCGAGGTTCTGCACGATCACCGAGACGCCGAAGAACAGCAGCAGCGAATTGGCCTCGAGCCGCTGCGCGGCCTTGCCGCCTTCGAGCAGGCGCCGGAAGAGGCCGCGATAGAGCGCAAGCCCGAACAGCGCCGCCAGCGCCGCCGCCGCGAACAGGCCCAGCAGCGGCGACAGCGACAGCAAGGTGAACGCCCAAAACGCCACATAGGCGCCGATCATCACGAGGTCGCCATGCGCCACGTTCAGCAGGCGCATCGTGCCGTAGACGAGATTGAGGCCGAGCGCCGTCAGCGCATAGAGCGCGCCCGTGACGAGCGCCGCGGCGAGGAGCTGGCCCGAAAGGAGTGCGTCCACCGCCACCTCATCCGCGCTTTTCGGACAATGTCAGGGTCTTGTCGTGCCCCCGCCAGCGGGGGCCCCAACGGCGGGGCCCCGCCCAGGTGCCCGGCGCCGCGAGCCCCGGGGGGGGGGGGGTGGGGGCCCCGGGGGCGGGGGCCCCACGGGAAGTG
>CAZUYG010000911.1:0-1801 GCA_964624265.1 uncultured Candidatus Odyssella sp. | reverse complement strand
CGCTCGTTCGCTACCTAGAGCGCGCATGGTCTTGCCGCCCTCCTCCGATCTGACCTCGCTTGATGCGCGAGCCCGGGAGATCTTCCGCGAAATCGTCGAGTCGTATCTGACGACCGGCGAGCCCGTCGGTTCGCGTACGCTCTCGAAGCTCGCGGGCGTGGGCCTCTCACCGGCCTCGATCCGCAACACCATGGCCGACCTGGCCAGCCTTGGCTTGCTCGAAGCCCCGCACGCCATGGCGGGCCGCCTGCCGACTCAACTGGGCTTACGCTTCTTCGTCGATAGCTTGCTGCAGCTGGGCGACGTGCCGCCAGATGAAAAGCGCGAGATTGATGCGCGGATCGCCGCCGCCGGTTCAAATCCGCAAGACGTCATGGGCGCAGCATCGGACTTGCTCTCTGGTCTCGCAGGCGGCGCGGGGCTCGTCGTCACGCCCGAACGCGACGCGCCGGTGCGCCACGCCGAGATCGTCGGCATCGGCCCCGGCCAAGCATTGCTCGTGCTCGTGTTCGAGGACAACCAGGTCGAGAACCGCATCATCAACACGCCGGCGGACTTGCCGTCAGGCGCGCTGAGCGAAGCGGCGAACTATCTCAACGCCCGCTTCAAAGGCCGCACGCTCGCCGAAGCGCGCGCGGCAGCGGCCGACTCCCTCGCCCGCGATCGCGCCGCCCTCGATCAGGCCGCCGCAGGGCTCGTGGAGAAAGGCTTGGCCGAGTGGTCGGGCGAAGATCCGATGCTCGGCCGCTCCCTTATCGTCCGCGGTCGTGGGAACTTGCTGCAGGACCAGCAAGCCGTCGCCGACCTCGAACGGGCGCGGAAGCTGTTCGATGACCTGGAAAAGACCCGCGAACTCATTCAGGTGCTCGATCTCGCTAAGGCGGGCGACGCCGTGCGCGTGTTTATCGGCTCGGAAAATCCGCTATTTTCGCTCTCGGGGTCGAGTCTGATCGTCGCGCCCTATATGAACGCCGAGCGGAAGGTCGTCGGGGCGTTGGGCGTGATCGGCCCGACTCGGCTCAATTATGCGCGAGTGATCCCCGTGGTGGATTATACAGCGCGCGTCGTCGGCCGGGTGCTCGACGGACGCGGCGAACGATGAGGATGGAATGACGGACGAAGCAAATCCCCAGCAGCCTGAAACCGCCGCGGCCGATCCCGCGGGCGAAGCGTTCGACGTGGCGATGCTGCAAGCTGAACTGGCCAAAGCCAAGGACGACATGCTCCGCGCCTTGGCGGACGCCGAAAACACCCGTCGCCGCGCCGAGCGCCAGGCGGTTGAAGCGCGGGCCTACGCGATCGATCGCTTCGCACAGGACTTGCTGCCGATCGCCGACACCCTTGAGCGCGCGCTTATGGCTGCGCCGCGCGACGATCTCGACGAAGGCTTCCGCAATCTGCTGACAGGCGTCGAACTCACTGAGCGTTCGCTGGTCGACGCTTTCGCGCGCCATGGTCTTAAGCGCATCGGCGTGCGCGGCGAGACCTTCGACCCGAAGGTGCACCAAGCCGTGGCGCAGGCGCCCGGCGATCAGCCGGCCGGCACGATCCAGGAAGTGCTGCAGTCCGGCTACATGCTGGGTGACCGTACGTTACGCGCCGCCATGGTGCTCGTTTCGGCGGGCCCTCCCGGCGCGGCCCCTGCTCCGCACGTGGACATCAAGGTCTAAAGTTCCGCTTTCACTCGCGCCACTCGTCGTTGCGAGCTATGCCAAACGCGGCCATCGCTCTGCGGCGATGCGGGTGGAATTGCGCCAGAAGGCTGGATTCCGCCCGAATTCCGCTTTGCGTCTGACATGAC
>CAZUYG010000910.1:0-1801 GCA_964624265.1 uncultured Candidatus Odyssella sp. | reverse complement strand
CCTCGGCGCAAGGCGAACTCGGGCTCGCGCCGAAACCGCCCGCCCCGAAGCCCGCCGCGCCGAAGCCGGACGCAAAGCCCGCCGCGAAACCGGCGGCAAAGCCGAAGGCCCCCGCGAAGAAGCCGAAGGCGAAAAAGCCGAAAGCCAAGAAACCCGCCGCCCGGAAACCGAAAAAGGCGGCGAAGACGAAAGCCAAGAAGAAGGCGGCGGCGAAGCGCAAGACCGCGCGCAAGCGCGGCCGCCGCTAGCCCCGACATGCGCCATTGCGCCCTGCCCGCGCGCGGGAGGGCGCCGATGGCGCGCACACTCTCCGAACTCTCACCCTGGCGACTGACCCATGAAAGCACACGCGATCCGTTTCTCGCAGACCGGCGGCCCCGAAGTTCTCTCCTACGACGAAGTGGAGGTGGGCGATCCGGGCGAAGGCCAGGTGCTGCTGCGCCAGACCGCGATCGGCGTGAACTACATCGACACCTATCACCGCTCGGGCCTCTACCCGATGCCGCTGCCCTCGCATCTCGGCCAGGAAGGCTGCGGCGTGATCGAGAAGCTCGGCAAGGGCGTGAAGGGCTTCAAGGTGGGCGACCGCGTGGCCTATGCCTCGGCGCCGATCGGCTCCTATGCGACGTGGCGCCTGATGCCGGCCGCGCGCGTGATCAAGGTGCCGAAAGAGATCGACGACAAGACGGCCGCCAAGATGATGCTGCAGGGCATGACGGCCGAATACCTGCTGTTCCGCACCTTCAAGGTAAAGAAGGGCGACACGATCCTCGTCCACGCGGCGGCCGGCGGCATGGGCCTGATCCTCGGCCAGTGGGCAAAGGCGCTCGGCGCTACCGTGATCGGCACGGCGAGCAGCGACGAGAAGGCTGCGATCGCCAAGAAGCACGGCTACAAGCACGTGATCGTCTATTCGCGCGAGGATTTCGTCGCGCGCGTAAAGGAGATCACGAAGGGCAAGGGCGTGCCGGTGGTCTATGACGGCGTCGGCAAGGACACCTGGCCGAAATCGCTCGATTGCCTGCAGACGCGCGGCATGATGATCAGCTTCGGCAACGCCTCGGGCCCGCTGCCGCCGATCAACACGGGCGATCTCAACTCGCGCGGCTCGCTGTTCTTCACGCGGCCGACGATGGGCCACTACACCGCGACGCGCCCGGACCTCGAGCTCTCCGCCGGCCGCGTGATCTCGGCGATCAAGAGCGGCAAGCTCAAGATCCGCATCAACCAGACCTACCCGCTGCGCGAAGCCGCGCAGGCGCACCGCGACCTGCAGGAGCGGAAGACGACGGGATCGATCCTGCTGCTGCCTTAGTGTCGAACGCGCCGCGTCTCTCCTTCCGCGCGCGCCTCTCGTGGTGCGCGCATTTCTGGAAGGCGGCGACGCAGCAGCATCATCGCGCGCACGAGGCGCTATTCCGGCGTTTCGTGCCGCATGACGGCGTGGTGTTCGACGTGGGCGCGCATGCCGGGCAGTTCGCGAAGCTGTTCGCCGGCATCGCACGCGACGGACGCGTGTATGCGTTCGAGCCGGGCGGCTACGCGCTGTCGATCCTGCGCCGCGTCGTGGCCCTCCGGCGCCTCGGTAACGTCGAAATCTGTCCGTTCGGACTTTCCGATCGCGCGCATTCCGAAACCCTGCACGTACCGGTGAAGCGCTCGGGCAGCATGGGGTTCGGCCTTTCCCATTTCGGCGCCGAGACGCGCGCGAGCGTGGCCGAGACCGTGACGCTCGGGACGATCGATGCCTTCGTCGCCGAGCGCGCGCTTCCGCGGCTCGATTTCATCAAGGCCGACATCG
>CAZUYG010000909.1:0-1802 GCA_964624265.1 uncultured Candidatus Odyssella sp. | reverse complement strand
GGCACCTTGCCGCCGGTCTGGAAGACCAACGACTTCGCGGCGCTGCTGGAGAAATTCGCCGATACGGCGGACCGACCGCCCTTCGCGATCTATTTCTGGAATCTCGCCACGCATGTCGAACATGCGCTGGCGCTGAAATCCGTCGCGCGCGGCGTCGAAGAGGTGGTCGGCGGCGCCTGCGCCGTGGCCGATCACGCGCTCGGGCACATCCTCGAAATTCTCGAGCGAAAGAATTTGATGCCGGAGACCACGGTCGTCGTCTTCGGCGATCACGGCGACGACTACTGGACCCACGGCTTCAAGAAAGGAATTCTGCACGGCATCGAGCCCTACACGGCTCTCGTGCACGCGCCGCTGCTGATTCTCGACTCCGCGCTGGCGCCCGGGGAGGATCATCGCCTGGCTGGCACGACCGATCTCGCGCCCACCTGCCTCGATCTCATGAACGTACCCGCGGCGCTGCCCTTTGCCGAATCGGGTCAGAGCCTCGTGCGGGGCGACGGTCGCGCGCACGTTTTCTCCCAGAATTTCGCGGCCAATCAGCCCGACAATGCGGATTGGGACATCCGCAAGGGATTCGCCGTGCACGACCGCGCCTACACGCTGCTGGCCACGTCGCGCGGTCTCGAGCTGTTCAATCATCGCCTCGATCCGGCGAACCACTGCAACCTGCTGCACTTCTTCGCGCTGGATGCCGGCGGCGCGCTGGCGCTCGATCCGCCGCCCGGCTTCGCGCATCCGCATTTCGCGGCGGCGATGCGCGTCTTGCTCGGCGAGGGCGATGCGGTGAAAGGCGCATTCGCGCGTTTGCATCAACTGCTCAAGGAGCAGGTCGAGAAAAAGAACGCCTACGCCGCGGCGCGCAAACCGGCGCGGCTGCAAACGCTCGATCCGGCCTGCCTCGATACGATCAATCGGAACGGCCGCGACCGCTTCTTCGCGCGGGTGGAAACGGTTGCACCGCCGGCCGGCGCCGCCTCGCCGATGCCGCCGCAGGCCGCTCCGCCGCAACGGTCGCGGCTCGCCGCCGCCTTGGCCACGCTGTTCCGCCGCGGCGGCGAGCAGCGGCACTAGGGCGGGGCGCATGCAGGTTCAGGCGCTCATTCAGGCGGCCGGCAGCGGCGCGCGGCTCGGTCTCGGGCCCAAGGCGTTCGTCATGCTCGAAGGCCGCACACTGCTGGAACGCGCGCTCGATCCATTGCGCGGCGTCACGAACGGAATCATCGTCGCCGTCGCGGCGGCCGAGATCGCGCGCGCACAGCAGCTTCTGGGCGATCGCGCGACGATCATCGCCGGCGGTGCGAGCCGCAGCGATACCACGCGCCGGCTCGTCGCCGCGGCCACGGCGCCGTGGCTGCTGCTGCACGACGTCGTGCATCCGTTCGCGACCGCCGATCTGGTGAACGCGGTGCTCGAAGGCGCGCGCGCTCACCGCGTCTGCGCGCCGGCCGTTCTCAACTCGGACTTCGGCTATGGCCGCGACGGCACGCGGCTGCGCGGGCCCGGCGAACTGCTGATCGGCCAGAAGCCGGTTGCGTTCCCGCGCGACGCGGCACTGGGCGCCTATGCGGCGTTCGAGGCGGGGCAGGGGCCCGCCGATCCGAGCCTGCTGGATGTCTTCGCGTGCGCCGGCATCGCCACGAAATTCGTCGAGGGCAGCCCGCGCAACATCAAGATCACAGGCCCCGCCGATCTCGCGATCGCATGCGCGATGCTGCGTGTCGAAGCGTAGGACGGCCGAGCGGCGCCAACTTGTATTGTAGCTGCGTTTATAGCCAAATTCAGAAAGCTGAATCCTGAAT
>CAZUYG010000908.1:0-1804 GCA_964624265.1 uncultured Candidatus Odyssella sp. | reverse complement strand
CAAGGTCTCCGCCGCCGTTCTCGCGCGCGCCGCCGCCGGCGCGGCGCTTCTCACCGTCGTCAACGCCGCCGCGCTACCGGCGCCCGCGGCCGCTTGGGATGCCAAGGCCGCGGAAAAAAGCACGCTGCGCGTGGCGCTCATCGCGGAATTTCAGGGCAAGAAGGTTTTCGCCGGACACGGCACCGGCTTCGTCATCGACCGCGGCTACGTGGCCACCAACTGGCACGTCGCGATCTCGAACGACCTCATCAACAAGAAGATCCCCTACAAGCTCTACGTCATCAGCACCTACGTGCCCGAATTCGTCGAGGCCGAGACGATCTGGCACTCGGAGGATCTCGACCTCGCCGTGCTGCGCGTGAAGAACCTCGACCTGCCCGTGCTGGAACTTTCGAGCCGCGAGCCCCTGTCCTACCCGCCGAAAAGCGACTCGATCTTCGTCGTCGGCTATCCCGGCATCAGCGACAAGTTCCTGAAGAACCCGGACGAGCAGGCCGAGCGCAAGGTGTTTCGCGAGCCTTCGATCACCCGCGGCGTCGTCAGCCGCACGGTCGTCGCGCGCCTCGCCACGGCCGGCGTCGCGCGCCCGATCATCCAGCACGATGCGGTGATCAACCCCGGAAACTCCGGCGGCCCGCTGTTCGACGCGTGCAACCGCGTCGTCGGCGTGAACACCTATTCCACGCCGAACCAGCTCCGCGTCGTCAAGGACGAGAAAGGCGACCAGTACGCGATCGGCCAGGTCGCGCCGGGATTCTACTCGCCGCACATCTCGAACCTGATCGGCGCCGTCAAGACCGTCCCGGCCTTGCGGGACGTGCGCCTCAGCCTTTCGAGCGAGGCCTGCACCGAAGAAGGCGGCACGTCGCCGCTGCTGATCGTGTTCAGCGGCATGACTTTGCTCGTGGCGCTCGGCGCGGTGGCGCTGGCGGTGTTCCGCCGCCGCGAGGTCGTGCGCGTCGTCGAATCCTACAGCGCGTGGGTGCAGCGGAAGGGCGTTTCCCCCGGCGCCAAGCGCACCGATAGCGCCGCGCTGCCGCGCAAGCCGGCGGCTCGCCCGCCTTCCGGTCCGCGCCGCGCCACCAATGTCGAGGCCACGTTCCGCCCGGGCGAGCCTTCCGCCGCGCCCGCACCGGCGAGCGGCGACTGGACGCTGACCGGCACGGACAGCACCGGCCAGAGCACCTCTCTTGGTCTCACGCGCGCCGAGATCGAGACGGCGATGGGCAAGGCGGAGAAAGGCCTCGTCGTCGGCCGCAGCGCGAGCATGGCCGACAAAGTGCTCAACGATCCCACCGTTTCGCGGCGCCACGCGAAATTCGCGATCACCGACGGGACGCTGACGATCGAGGATCTGAAATCGGCCTATGGCACCAAGGTGAACGGTCAGGCGCTCGAGCCGTTTCAGCCGACCTTGGTCAATCCCGGCGATTCCATCGTCGTCGGCGGCGTGACGTTCGACGTCCAACGCGGCTAGCGCGCGGGCTCACCGGCATGCGGCGATACCGCATCGGACGCGCCGACACGAACGACATCGTGCTCGCCGACACGACGGTTTCGCGCGAGCACGCGGAACTCGCCGAGCTCGGCGAAGGGCGCTTTTCGATCAAGGACCTCGGCAGTTCCTACGGAATCTCGATCCGCGAAAGCGGCCAATGGGTGAAGGTGACGGAAACCGAGCTCCGTTCTGACACCCCGCTGCGCATCGGCGATTACGAGACGACCGTGTCCGATCTGGTGCGCGACAGTGATCGCACTGTCGTCCGTCCGCATGCGCCGCCGCGCCAGCCCGACGCCACCGTGC
>CAZUYG010000907.1:0-1806 GCA_964624265.1 uncultured Candidatus Odyssella sp. | reverse complement strand
CGTGGCCGGCGGCGATCATCCCCTCTACGGCCCCGGCGGCAGCGCGCTCGTGGGCAACGGCGAGATCTACAATTACGTCGAGCTGCGTCAGGAGCAGGCCGGCCGCGTCAACTATCGCACCAATTCCGATTTCGAGCCCACGCTCAGCATGCTCGAGGCCGATGGGCTCGAGGCGCTCGCGAAGCTGCGCGGAATGTATGCGCTGGCGCTGCACCGGCCGTGGAAGGACGACGTGCTGCTCGCGCGCGATCCGTTCGGCATCAAGCCGCTCTACCGGCTCGAGACCGACAGCCTGCTCGCGTTCGCCTCCGAGCCGCAGGCCTTCTTCGCGGCCGGGCTCGCGAAGCCGTCGATCGATCCGCTGCGTCGCGACGAGTTCCTCGAGCTGCAATACGCGAACACGGCGGACACCGTATTTGCCGGCGTGCGCCGCCTGCTGCCTGGCGAGGGCGTGCGCGTCGTCGGCGGGGCGGTGGTGGAGACCCGCCGCGTCGACCCGTTGCCGCCGGCGAACGGCGTGGCGCCGCGCACGGTGGACGAAACCGTCGCGGCCTTCGACCGCGTGTTCGAGAACGCGGTGCTCGTGCATCAGCGCTCCGACGTGCCCTATGGCATGTTTCTGTCGGGCGGCGTCGATTCGGCGGCGGTGCTGGCGATGATGGCGCGGCTCAACGAACGGCCGGTGCTCGCCTTTACCTGCGGCTTCGCCGGCACCGGCGCCGCCGACGAGCGCGCGCAGGCCGCTTCCGTCGCCAAGGCCTGCGGCGCCGAGCACGTCAGCATCGAGTTCGGCGCGGAGGATTTCTGGGGCCTGCTGCCCGAAATCGCCGGCGCGTTCGACGATCCTACCGCCGATTACGCGATCCTGCCGACCTTCAAGCTCGGCGCGGAGGCGAAGAAGCGCGTAAAGGTCGTGCTCTCCGGCGAGGGCGGCGACGAACTGTTCGCGGGCTACGGGCGCTATCGCTACCTGATGCGCCCGTGGTGGCGCTTCGGCCGCGCGCCGCGCATCAAGGGCATGTTCGACCGTCTCGGCATCCTGCGCGACCAGGGCCGCGATTGGGCCGCGGCCGCCGAGGCGATCGCCGCCGCCGAGCGCGGCAACGGCCGCACGAAGCTGCAGTCGGCGCAGGCGGCCGATGTGCGCGGCTGGCTGCCGCACGATCTGCTGCTGAAGCTCGACCGCGCGTTGATGGCCCACGCCGTCGAGGGCCGCACGCCGTTCCTCGATCCCGAGGTGGCGCGGTTCGCGTTTCCGCTGCCCGACGGTCTCAAGGTCGCCGAAGACCGCGGCAAATGGGTTCTGCGCCAGTGGCTGGCGAAGCATTGCCCCGCGGCCGACGCGATGGGCCGCAAGCACGGCTTCACCGTGCCCGTCGGCGAGTGGATCGCGGAGGAGGGCGCGCGCATCGGCCCGCTCGTCGCGCAGCAGGCCTGCATCCGCGAGATCGCGCGGCCCGGGGCCGTCGAAGAATTGTTCAGGGACGGCGCAAGAAAGCACCCGCGCCCGGCGTTCACGCTGCTTTTTTATGCACTGTGGCACCGTCGGCACATCGAAGGCATCCGCGCGGAAGGCGATGCGTTCGCGGCGCTCGCGGCTTGAGCGCAATTTGCGCCTTTGCATTCGCCGCCGAATCGACTAGCTCTGCCGCGTCTCTCGATTGCGGCATGATCTCATGAGCTTCAAAACCATCACTCCCGCGCCGGCGCGGCTCAATCGCAGCGAGCTTTCGGTGCCCGGCTCGAGCCCGAAATTCTTCGAGAAGGCCGCCAAGAGCGAGGCCGACGTCGTGTTCCTCGACCTCG
>CAZUYG010000906.1:0-1807 GCA_964624265.1 uncultured Candidatus Odyssella sp. | reverse complement strand
AAGTGGAGAAGAAATTCGGCTGCCCGCTGCTCGACCTCTGGGGCATGACCGAGCTCGCCGGCCTCGGCACGACGCACGCCTGGTATGCCGAGAACCGGCTTGGCTCGATCGGCGTGGCGCTGCCCTACGTCTCGGCCAAGATCGCCGACAGCGAGGACGCAAAGAAGACGATGCCGTCCGGCGAAGTCGGCGAGCTGATGATCAAAGGCCCGATCGTGATGCAGGGCTATTTCGGCAACGAGAAGGCCACGAAGGAGACGATCGAGCCGGACGGCTGGATGCACACCGGCGATCTCGCGCGCATGGACGAGCAGGGCTACGTCTATATCGTCGACCGCAAGAAGGACATGATCAACACCGCCGGCTTCAAGGTGTTTCCGGCCGAGATCGAGCGCGTGCTCGCCGCGCACCCGTCGGTGGCGATGTCGGCCGTCGGCCGCGTGCCCGACAAGCTCAAGGGCGAGCTGGCGAAGGCCTATGTCGTGCTGAAGCCCGGCAGCTCGGCGACCGAGAAGGATCTCATCGATTTCTGCAAGAAAGAGCTCGCCGCCTACAAGGTGCCGCGCGCGGTGAGCTTCGTGCCCTCGCTGCCGATGACGAGCACCGGCAAGCTGATGCGCCGCGAGCTGGCGAAGCTCGACGGCGCATGAGGGCGCGCGTGCGGCGGCGCGACGTCGTCCGCTTGCTCGGCGGCGCTGCTTTCGTTTCCGCCGGCGCCCTGCCCCGCGCCGCCCGCGCGCAGACCGCTGGAGCGGTCCCGACGATCGGCTTCCTTTCACCCGCGTCGCCAGGGGCGGTCAGCAATCGGCAATTCCATCGCGGCCTGCGCGAACTCGGCTACGTCGAGGGGACGACCATCGCGATTGCCGCGCGCTATGCGGAGGGCCGTTTCGAGCGCCTGCCCGCGCTCGCCGCCGAACTCGTGGCGCGTCGCGTCGATATCCTCGCCGCCGGCGTGACGCAGGCTTCGCTCGCCGCACGCGACGCCACCCGCACGATCCCGATCGTCATGCTCGGCGTATCCGACCCGGTCGGCGCCGGCCTCGTCGCCAGCCTCGCGCGGCCGGGCGGCAACGTAACCGGCACGTCGTCGCTATCGTCGGGCGTCATCGGCAAGACGCTCGAAGTGCTGAAGGAGGCCGTGCCGGGCGCCGAGCGCGTCGCAATCCTGTGGAATCCGGCCAACGCCGTCTTCCAGGCGCAGATGATTCGCGAGGCCAAGGCGGCGGCCGGCGCGCTGAAACTGAGCGTGAGCGCCCACGGCGCCCGCGGACCCGACGAGTTCGATGCCGCGTTTGGCGCGATCGCGCGGGCCGACGCGCAGGCGATGCTGGTCATGCCCGATCCCGTGACCACGCAGCACACCGCGCGCATCGTCGCTTTCGCACAGCGCGCGCGACTGCCGGCGATTTATGGGACGCGCGAACAGGCGGAAGCCGGCGGACTCATGGCGTTTGGCCCGGATATCCCCGAACAGTTCCGGCGCGGCGCCGTCTACGTCGACAAGATCCTGAAAGGCGCGAAACCGGCCGATCTTCCGGTCGAGCAGGCGGAAAAGTTCGAGCTGGTCGTCAATCTCAAGACCGCGAAGGCGTTGGGCCTCGCGATCCCGGGCACGCTGCTCGTGCGCGCCGACGCTGTGATCGAATAACCTGCCGTACTCCGGCCCGATTTCCCCGGTGCGATCGCACCGGCAACATTCCGGTTCGCGATGGCCCTTCGCCTCTTCCTTGCGAGTTCGCTAGCGATCTTCGCCCTCGCCGCCCCCGCGCGCGCCGAGGCGCCGCGTGCGTGGCACGTGTTCCTC
>CAZUYG010000905.1:0-1810 GCA_964624265.1 uncultured Candidatus Odyssella sp. | reverse complement strand
GTGTCGGTGGGTGACGGCCTCGGCGACGGCGAGCACGCGCGGGCGCGTTATCTTCATCGGGCGCGCCTTCTGCGCGATCGCCTACTGCTGGGCGGGCCGGAGCTGAGCGTCCCAGAACACTCGCTCACGCTCGGCCCGCGCACGCTCCGTCGCCTGGCGATCCGCGGCCGCCTTCGCGGCGGCCGTCTCTGCACTCCGGTCGGCCCAGGACGATGCCCTCGCCGCCTGACGGTGCTCCACGAGTGGCAACACTCATCGGTGGCCTGCCGTGATGAGTCCGAGCCCGGGCACAAACCGACCGACCCGCTGCGCGTACGAACGATAGCGCGCGCCGTGAACGCGCATGAGGTAGGGCTCCTCGACTTCACGTACCTGGAGTTCGATTCCGACGAACGAGGTGATGAGGCCAACAACGGCGAGGAGGCTCGGAACCGTCAACGCCAAGCCGAGAAATACTGCCAGCATTGCGGCAAAGATCGGGTTGCGTACCCAACGAAAGAGGCCGGTCGTGACCAATTCAGTTGTTTCGGTCGCATCGACACCAACGCGCCATGAGGGACCCATCTCGAGTTGCGCCACCAGCGCGAGGATGACGCCCAGGACCATCAGCGTCAGGCCGCTGACGCGCACAGGCGTGGGCACGAGTAGGCGAAGCCATGAATCGCTACCCCAAAGATCGACAACGAGCGCCAACAAACCAGCGAGCGCGCCGAGCGTCAGAAGACACCCTCCCAACCACGCGACTGAGCCGACTGGGCCTGAGCCCTCGAAACCCGTGGTCTCCACTCCGTCGATACTGCAGCCACCCGCGCCACACAAAACGCGAGCAGCCCGAAGGCTACGTAGATGGCCAAGGCGGTCGCGGTCATGGCTGCGCGAATACATGCTATCAGTCCCGTAGGGCGTGGATCGCTAAGGCGTGGCGCAGGGGATCGTCTTGGGCGCCTAGGAGATTCGCGCGGCGAGGAGTTGACTATCCTTCAATAGAATCGGCCTGAACGCAGGCGCGCTTGTCGAACACGACGTAGGCCGCGTGCGCAGACGGTAGGAATTCTCTGCGTGTATAGCCCAGCGCGCCCAGGTCGAGATCGGCCAGGAGCGGCTCGCCAGCGTCGAGCAACATCGGCGTGATCGCCACATGCAGCTCGTCGACGAGGCCCGCTTTCAGATAGCTGCGGATCGTTTGCACCCCGCCGCCAAGGCGCACGTCACGGCCACCGGCGGCGGCGCGCGCCCGGGCCAGCGCCGCGTGAATGCCGTCCGTCACAAAATGGAACGCACCTACGCCGATGCGGTCATTGGCGACACCAGCAGGGCGCTCGCGAGTGCGAGCGAAGTGGTTGTCGCCCATCTCATGGCGAGACTCTGGTGAAGACCATGCCGGGCAGCTTCTCTATTGCTCCATCGCCATCGCAACTACGACATCCTCGCGGTCGGGTACGCGCCGCCGCGCGCAGGACTACGCTCCGAACGTCACTGTTGTTTCGGTGCTGGGGTCTCCGGGCGGTCGTCGTCGGTGGCCTTGAAGGGCGCGAGCCACCGCAACACCGCGAAGTTCGCGATGCTCAACACAATGGCGATGTCGTAGTTGCTATACGCGACGGCGGCACCGACCGCGGCGGTGCTCCAGATGCTCGCGGCGGTCGCGGTGCCGCGCACACCGCTTTCTGTCTTCAGGATCGCCCCGCTCCCGATGAAGCCGATGCCCGTGAGCAGTCCCTGCCAGACCCTCGACTCGGCGTCGGCTGACGGCCCGAGCGAGCTCCGGGCCGCAATCAGAAACCCGCACGTGGAAATCGCCACCAGCGTG
>CAZUYG010000904.1:0-1811 GCA_964624265.1 uncultured Candidatus Odyssella sp. | reverse complement strand
AGCAAAGCGCAACAGGCGCTCGTCGCCTACTGGACCGCCAGCGCCGAACTCGAACTGGCAATGGGAGAAGGACAATGACAAAGTATCAAGCCCTCGCCTCCGTGGCGATCCTCACCGTATTCACAACCGGCTGCGAAACGGAAAAGCCGGTGGAGAAGGCGATTCCCGCCGTGCGCACCGTATCCGCCGAGACGGCCGCCGCACCCAGCGACATCCGCTACTCCGGTGTCGTCGAGCCGGACACCCAAGTGGATCTCGCCTTCCGCGTCGCCGGCTACGTCGACCAGATCGGGGGCCTGCGCGATGCCTCCGGGCGTTTCCGCGAATTACAGGAGGGAGACTTCGTCGGCGCAGGCACAACGCTTGCGCGGCTGCGTCCGTCCGAGTATCAAACGCGCGTCAACTATGCATCCGCAGTCAGGGCCGACGCGGCCGCTTCACTCCAAGCGCTGGAAGCGCAGCTTGAGGAAGCTGAGGCTTCGCTCACGCAAGTCTCTCGTGATTTCGAACGGGCCTCCAACCTGTTCCATGAAAAGGCGCTGACCAAGGCAGACTTCGATGCCGCTGAAGCGCGCCGCAACACCACCCAGGCCAAGCGCAGCGCCATCCTCGCGCAGATCGCTGCTCAGAAGGCCCGTATCGAAGGCGCCGGCGCGCAGCAGCGCGAAGCGTCCATCTCCCTCGCCGATACCGCCATCACCGCGCCGTTCCCCGGCGTCATCGTATCGAAGCGCATTGCCCGCGGCTCGCTCGTCGGAGCAGGCACACCCGCCTTCGTCATCGCCGACACACGCATCGCGAAAGTCTCCTTCGGCGTTCCCGACATGGCTCTCAAGAACATCCACCCGGGCGACGCCCTCACCGTCATCGCGGAAGCCATCCCCGGCCGCGAGTTTCAAGGCCGCGTCGGCGCCATTGCTCCCGCTGCCGATCCCGCCAGCCGCGTCTTTGCGATCGATGTCGATATCCCCAATTCCGGGCAGGCGCTGAAGGTAGGCATGGTGGCCACCGTCATCTTGTCCGGTCCACGCGATGCAGCTCCGCTGCCCGCCATTCCGCTCACCGCTGTGGTGAAGGCGAAGCAAAGCGAAAGTGGATATGGCGTCTACACCGTCGAAAATCGACAGGGCGTCGATCATGTCCGGCTCCAGCCGGTGGCGCTCGGCGCCGTCCGTGGAAACGCGGTCCTCATCACGTCCGGTTTGCAGACCGGACAGAAGATCGTCGCCACCGCCGGCCTTCAATTGAAAGATGGCGAGCGCGTAACGCTCATCCCCTAGGAGAATGCACATGGAACACAATCACGACATACAATCCATCGAGCGCACGCACAATACCGCACGCTTCTTCGTCGAGCAGCGCCAGGTCGCCTGGGTGCTGTTGCTCGGCACCCTCTTCTGGGGCATTTACGGCTACTTCAAGATGCCCCAACGCAAAGATCCCGAGATTCCCGTGCGCGAAGCATTAGCGGTAGTGCCGTGGCCCGGCATGCCTGCCGAGAAGGTGGAGCAGTTGGTCACGAAGAAAGTCGAGACCACCATCGCCCAGAACTCCAAAGTTACTGAGATCCGGTCTGTCACTCGCACCGGCGTCGCGGTCGTCTACATGAAGCTCGACGATACGGTTGCCGAGCCCGGCAAGGAGTTCGACGACATCAAACTCAAGCTAGATGGTATTGACGATCTCGTCGAAGGCGCCGGCCCGATCGACTTCGTTAAAGACTTCGGCGACACCGCCGCGCTCATGCTCACTGTCGCCGGCCCACGCGCGGACGACGCCGACCTCGACCTTCGCGCCCGAGACTTGCACGC
>CAZUYG010000903.1:0-1813 GCA_964624265.1 uncultured Candidatus Odyssella sp. | reverse complement strand
GAAGCCGGTGATCACCTCGTCGAAGATCAGGAGGATGCCGTGCTTGTCGCAGATCCGGCGCAGCGCCTCGAGATAGCCCTTCGGCGGAATCAGCACGCCGGTCGAGCCGGCGACGGGCTCGACGATCACCGCCGCGATCGTCGCCGGATCGTGCAGCGCGCAGAGCTGTTCGAGCACCTCGGCGAAATGGGCGCCGTGTTCGGGCTGGCCGCGGCTGAAGGCGTTCTTCGCGAGATCGTGGGTGTGCGGCAGATGGTCGACCTGCGGCAGCAGCGCCGAGGCGAAGGCGCGGCGATTGCCGACGATGCCGCCCACCGAAATGCCGCCGAATCCCACGCCGTGATAGCCGCGCTCGCGCCCGATGAGCCGCGTGCGGCGGTAGTCGCCCTTCGCCTGATGATAGGCGAGCGCGATCTTGAGCGCCGTATCCACGGCTTCCGAGCCCGAGTTGCAGTAGAAGACGTGATCGAGATCGCCGGGCAGGTTCGCGGTGAGGCGCGAGGCCAGCTCGAACGCGATCGGGTGGCTCACCTGGAACGACGGCGCGAAATCCATCTCGCCGGCCTGGCGGCGGATCGCTTCGGTGATCTCCGTCCGGCCGTGGCCCGCATTCACGCACCAGAGGCCGGCGCAGCCGTCCAATATCTTCCGCCCGTCGTCGCTCGTGTAATACATGCCCGAGGCGGTGGCGAGCAGGCGCGGGTTCTGCTTGAAATGCCGGTTGCCGGTGAACGGCATCCAATACGGCTCGAGCGTATTGACCGCGGGCCGCGTCGTCTCGTGCTTGTCCATCGCCATGCTCCGGCAGAAGGCCGGAGGCTAACACGGGTGCGGGCCTGCGGCGAGAACGGCCAGAGCGGGCGCCGTGCCGCCTCGGCCGTTTCAGATCGGAGCCGCGCCCGCAGTGCGTCTGCCCGGCGCTACCGCTGCGCGGGCTGCAGGCGCTCCACGGCCAGGGCGATCGCCTGCCATTCGGCCAGGCTCTCCCGCGCATCGGCAAGCTGGTGGCTCGCGCATTGGCGCGCGGCGAAATCGATCGCCGTGCGGCCATGCCGCTGAATGAGAATTTCCGCGGTGCGTTCGGCGCTGACGACGTAATTCATCCCTGACCCCCATCTCGAAACACGAGGGTAGGCGCTGCGCTTGGTTAATCCCTGTGACGACCGTCACAGCTTGGTACGCGGCAACGACCTATTTCACTCTGGAATTGTGAAATATCAGATTCATGCCGCGGCTTCCCGCTGCCAAACTGTCCTTCAAGGTGGGCGACCGCGTGCGCGCCCGGCGCGGCCCTGCCATGGACGAGACGGGGACCGTGGTCGGCCGCTACCTGCGCAATCGGATCTGGTCGATCTCCCCGCGCCCGGGCTTCGTGTTCGTCGTGTTCGACCGCGCGCAAGGCGTCGTCGTCGACGTGGCGATCGACACATTGGAGAAGGCGCCGAAATAACGGCGCCGCGCCAAATTTGCGGCGGCACGCGCGAGGTCGCATGCGCATGAATTTCGGCGCACTGGCGCGCGCTGCCGCGGCGGGCCTCGCGGGCGACGCGCGGGCGGCGCGATTTCGCCCGGCACTGCGCGGGACGGCCGCGCCCCTGTATTGGTAATGGCTGAAGGCCTCTCTCGCCGGGGTAGCGACCTCGATCAATTACCGGCATGCTGCGCGGACCGGCGCTTCCAAAAGACCGGCTGAACGGGGAGGTGGGGCCATGGAGATTCGCGCGACTCTGCAAGCGATCTGCGACGCCTTCAACGCGCACGATCTCGACCGCATCATGTCGTTCTTCGCCGATGACTGCGTCCTCGAGATGCC
>CAZUYG010000902.1:0-1819 GCA_964624265.1 uncultured Candidatus Odyssella sp. | reverse complement strand
CTCGTCCGGCACGGCGAGGCCGGCCACGGCCTTGATCAGTGTCGACTTGCCGGCGCCGTTGGAGCCGATGATCGCAACGAAATCGCCGGCCGCCACGTCGAGATCGATGCCGTCGAGGGCCTTCACTTGGTTCGGCGTGCCGCGGAAGAAATATTTCGTCACCGCGCGGAGGGCGAGGGCGTTCATTTGAGGATCCTCACGCGGAAGCGCGGAATCGCGAGCGCCGCCAGCAGCAGCACGGCGGTGACGAGCTTGAGGTCGTTCGCGGTCAGCCCCACGCGCAGCGCGGCGGCGGCGAGAAACTGGTAGATCAGCATGCCGACGATCGCGGCGACGACCCACCAGCCCACGGTGCGGTCGCCGAAAATCGTCTCGCCGATCAGCACCGCCGCGGCGCCGGCCACGAGAATGCCGATGCCCATGCCGATGTCGGAAAAGCCGTGATTCTGCGCGACCAGCGCGCCCGAAAGCGCGATGAATCCGTTCGAGAGCGCGAGCCCCACGATCTTCGTCTTGTCGATGTCGACGCCGAGCGAAAGGATCATCGCCTCGTTCTGGCCGGTGGCGCGAACCGCGAGGCCGAGATCGGTGCGGAAAAACCACACCAGCGCGATGCCGGCGCCGACGAGGAGCGCGAAGATCACCGGGATCGTGCTCATCGCGTTGTCGCGCAGGCTGAACCCGAGCAGGTTCAATCCGCGCACGACTTCGCCGACGATCGAGGGCTGGTCGAGCAGCGGCACGTTGGCAGCGCCCATGATGCGCAGGTTCACCGTGTAGAGCGCCGTCATCACGATGATGCCGGCGATGATGTTGTTGATCTTGAGCTTCGTGTGGACGAGCGCGGTGACGATGCCGGCGCTGGAGCCCGCCAAGGTCGCCGCGACGGTCGCGCTGAACGGGTCCCAGCCCGAGACGATCAGCGACGAGACGACGGCGCCGCCGAGCGGATAGCTGCCTTCGGCGGTGAGGTCCGGGAAGCGGAAGAAGCGGAACGTGATGAGGACGCCCAGGCCCAGGAACGCGAACAGGAAGCCCTGCTCGAACATCGTGCGGAGGAGCGCTTCGAATTGAGCCATTGGCGCTCGAATCCTAGGCAATCCGCCGCGGGCGGGCGGTATTTTCGGTCCGTGTCTGTCTCAATCCTCGTCCCCCCGCGCGCCGCCTTGGGCGCGCGTCCTCGGGCGAAGCTACGCACGGCGCCGCTTGAGGTCAACGCGCCGCGGCGGCACACTCCGCCCGTTCGAACGTAGAGCTTCGCATGGACGCATTCGCCGACACCTCCGTGGCCGCGCTCGCCGCCGATTCGCGCGTGCACCGCCGCGTCTATACCGATCCGGCGATCTTCGAGCTCGAGATGCGCCGGATCTTCGGGCGCGCCTGGCTCTATGTCGGCCACGAAAGCCAGGTGCCAAATCCCGGCGATTACGTCACCGCCACGGTCGCGCGCCAGCCGGTCATCATGGCGCGCTGCGCCGACGGCGCCGTGCGCGTGCTGTTCAACCGCTGCCCGCATCGCGGCGCGATGGTCGCGGCGGGGCGCGGCGGCCACGTCGAGAATTTCCGCTGCGCCTATCACGGCTGGACGTTCCGGCTCGACGGCGCGCTGCAATCGATCCCGCGCGAAGGCGACTACGCCGGCACCGGGTTCGACCGCGCCTGCGCCGACATGAAGCTGCTGCCGCGCGCCGCCGCCTATCGCGGATTCGTGTTCGCGAGCCTCGCCGCGGACGGCGCGGACCTCGCGACGTTCCTGGGGCCGGCCGCCGCCAATCTCGACAACATGGTGGAACGCGCGCCCGAGGGCGAGCTCGAGATC
>CAZUYG010000901.1:0-1820 GCA_964624265.1 uncultured Candidatus Odyssella sp. | reverse complement strand
GGCGCCGCGCTCCTCGGGCAACGGCGCGCCGCGCGCGGCGCTCGCGCAGCAGCCGCGGGCCGAGGCCGCGCCCGCCGCGCAACCGGAGCTCAAGAGCTTCGCAGACATCGTACAGCTCTTCGCCGACCGCAAAGAGGCCGCGCTCTATGCCGACTTGCGAATGCACGTCCATCTCGTGCGTTTCGAAATCGGGCGGCTCGAGTTCCGGCCGAACGAGCGCGCGCCGTCCAACCTCCCGAACCGCGTCGGCGAATTGCTGACGGCGTGGACCGGGCAGCGCTGGATGGTCTCGGTCTCCAACGAGCCGGGCGAGAAGACGCTGCACGAGCAGGATGCCGACCGCAAAGCGGACGCGCTCGAACGCGCGCGCGCGCATCCGATCGTGCAGAAAGCGCTGGCGGCCTTTCCGGGCGCCGCGGTCAGCGTGAAGCGCCTCGATGCGTCCGCGGCCGAGGAGCCGCAAGCCGAAGCGGAAGGCGGCGACACGGCGCCGCCGCCCGAAGAGTATCCCGCCGACTACGCCGGCCCCGACGAAGAGGATTTCGCATGAAGAACATGGGCGCCATCATGAAGCAGATGCAGCAGCTTCAGGCCCGCGCGGAAGAAACGCAGGCGAAGCTGGCGGCCACTGAAATCGCCGGCAGCGCGGGCGGCGGCTCGGTGCAGGTGACGCTCAACGGCAAGGGCGAAATGCGCCGCGTGAAGATCGATCCCGCCGCCATGAGCGGCCCGGCCGATCTCGAGATCGTCGAGGATCTCATCGTCGCCGCGTTCAACGACGCGAAGGCGAAAGCCGATGCGCACGCGCAGCAGGAAATGGGCAAGCTCACCGCGGGCCTGCCGCTGCCGCCGGGATTCAAGCTTCCGATCTAGCGAAAAACGCCGCCGCGCGGCCCCCGCTGCCTCCCGCGTGCGGCAAAGCTGAACCGCAGATGAACGCGTGCGACGTTTCGGAACGCACGCGGCGGAATCGCGTTCGTTCATGCGTATAGCAAGTGGTGGGGGCCGAACATGCGGGTTGAACGATGCGAAAAATTTTCACGGCCCTTGGGCTCGCGCTGGCGACCGCCGGCGCTCTGACGTTTCCGCCGGCGGCGACGCCGGCCTCCGCGCAGGCCGCGGTTTCGATCTCGCTCTTCTATGGCGAACTCGCGCCGCATGGGCGCTGGTTCCGGCATCCGCGCTGGGGCTGGGCCTGGTTCCCGACCGCGATCGACGCCGATTGGCGGCCCTATGCGCGCGGCCAGTGGGCGTGGACCGAGGAGAACGGCTGGTACTGGATTTCCGACGAGCCGTTCGGCTGGGCCGTCTATCACTACGGCCGCTGGTCCTACGATGCGGACTACGGCTGGATCTGGATTCCCGGCGGAACTTGGGGCCCGGCCTGGGTCGCGTTCCGCGAAAGCGACGACTACATCGGCTGGGCGCCGCTGCCGCCCGAAACGCTCTATGCGGACTACGGCTGGCAGGAAAGCTACACGTCGCTCGATGCCAGCTACTACCAGCCGCGCTGGGTGTTCGTGCCGCGCCGCCACTTCCTGGCGCGCCGCGCCTTTGTCCACGCGGCGCCGGCTGGGCGCAACGTCGCCATCATCCGCTTCACGCACGACGTCACGCGCTACGAGCGCGGACAGCGCGGCGTGTTCAATCGCGGCTTCGCGCCGCAACGCCTCGAGGCGGCGCTCGGCCGCCGCGTCCTGCCGATGCGCGTCAACATCGTGAACAACCCGCGGCGGGTCGGGCCCGACCGCACGGGTCGGCAGGTGAACGTCTTCCGCCCCGACGTGCGCGTCTCGCGCGACGTGGCGCCGCCGGCAGCG
>CAZUYG010000900.1:0-1824 GCA_964624265.1 uncultured Candidatus Odyssella sp. | reverse complement strand
GCCGCAGCTTCATCGTGGATTTGTAGACGTCGCCGTCTTCGGGATTGTAGATGCGGCCGCCCTCCCATTCGCCGGGGTCGGACGATTTCGTGAAGTTCCACAGCATCTGGAGCCCCACGATCTTCTGCGTGCGCTTGGCGGCGTCGGGGTTCTTCGTATCGAGCTTGGGCTGGCCGTCCGGCCCGTTCGGCTCGCGCAGCCACACGATCCGCCCGCACAGCTGCGCGCCGCAGGCATAGATCTGCACGTGGCTCTTGCCGCCCTCGGTCTGCCAGCGGCCGATCGGGCTCGCGCCGGAGGTCG
Source organism: uncultured Candidatus Odyssella sp. (assembly GCA_964624265.1). Taxonomy (GTDB): domain Bacteria; phylum Pseudomonadota; class Alphaproteobacteria; order Bin65; family Bin65; genus SBBV01. The sequence goes on along the minus strand of CAZUYG010000900.1, from coordinate 1,521 downwards.
TCGCCTGCGCCAGCGCGGCGCCGGCCGAGAGGACGAGTGCCGTGCCGGCCAAAGCGAGCTTACGGAGCATGGGCGCCCTCGCGAGGAAAAATGGAGCGGGCGATCGGGATTGAACCGACGACATTCAGCTTGGGAAGCTGACGTTCTACCACTGAACTACGCCCGCGCCGGACGGGAAAACTAAGCACCCGCGACACTTGGCGCAAGCCGGTGCGTCACGGAGTTGCAATGCAGGCCGCCTAATAGCACCATGCCGGATGCGAGTCCGGCACCGCGCGCTGACAGCGCGGACCCGCTCGCCTCTGAGGGAGAAGCCCATGTTCCGCAAAGCTCTGTTCGCGCTCGCCGTGCTCGGCGCCGGCGCCACGCTTGCCGGCGCCGCTTCGGCGCAAGGCCGCGCCATCTGCTACAATTGCCCGCCCGAATGGGCCGATTGGGGCAGCCAGCTGAAGGCGATCAAGGCCAAGCTCGGCATCGACGTTCCGCCCGACAACAAGAATTCCGGCCAGACCCTTTCCGCGCTGATCGCCGAAAAGGGCAAGCCGGTTGCCGACGTCGCCTATTTCGGCGGGAATTTCGGCGACACGGCAAAGGCCGCCGGCGTGCTGGCGCCCTACAAGCCCGCGGGCTGGGACAAGATCCCGGCCGATCTCAAGGACCCCGAGGGCTACTGGTTCACGATCCACTCGGGCACGCTCGGCCTGTTCGTCAACAAGACGGCGCTCAAAGGCAAGCCGGTGCCGGCCTCGTGGGCCGATCTCCTGAAGCCGGAATACAAGGGCATGGTCGGCTATCTCGATCCGACCAGCGCCGCGGTGGGGCAGCTCGGCGTGATGGCCGTGAACCTGGCCCTCGGCGGCACTTACGAAAACCTCGACCCGGCGATCAAGTTCTTCAAGGCGCTGCAGAAGAACGAGCCGATCGTGCCGAAGCAGACCTCGTACGCGCGCGTGATCTCGGGCGAGATCCCGATCCTGTTCGATTACGACTTCAACGCCTATCGCGGGCAATACAAGGACAACGCGCCGGTGGCCTTCGTGATTCCGAAGGAAGGCACCGTGACGTTCCCCTACGTCATGGGCCTCGTCGCCAACGGCCCGAACGCCGCGAACGGCAAGAAGATGCTCGACTTCGTGCTCTCCGACGACAGCCAGGCGATGTGGGGCAACGCGTTCCTGCGCCCGGTGTTCGCGGACAAGCTCTCGAAGGACGCGGCGGCGAAGTTCCTGCCCGCGGCCGAATATGGGCGCGCGAAGCCGATCGACCTCAAGAAGCTCGGCGCCGCGCAGAAGAAGATTGTCGACCGCTACAAGGCCGAGGTGAATTGAGCGAATTGCCCTCACTTCCCAAATCGCGCCGAAGAAGCGCGATTTGGGCCCCTTCTCTCCCACTGCGTGGGAGAGAGAAGAACAAGGGCATTGCCCCCTCCCTTCTCTCTCGCGCGCAGCGGGAGAGAAGGAGCCCGGTCGCCGCTTGGCGATTGGGAAGTGAGGGCCGGCGCCGCGTGGGCGCCATCTGAAC
>CAZUYG010000899.1:0-1828 GCA_964624265.1 uncultured Candidatus Odyssella sp. | reverse complement strand
TCGGCATAATCATAGCGCACGCGCACGACCGGTTTCGCCGGGCCGAGCAGCGCAGCGAGGTCGATCGGCGTCGCCGAGACGACGAGTTCGGCCGCCGAGCGCTCGATGGTCTCCTTGAGCGCGGCGCGCTGCGCGGGCGAGTAGCCCATCGCAGGCAGCACGCGGCCTATATGCGGATAGGCGTCGAACACTTGGCGCAGCGCCGGCGGCGCCGAGTCCCGCGGGTCGACGAGCGTCACGCCGCGAATCCCGGCCAGCGCCGCGACGCCGGCGCCGTGCGGCATGCCGCCATGCGTGATCGTCGGTCCGTCCTCAACGACGATGACGCGCTTGCCGCGCACCGCGGCAGGGTTCTCGAGCGCGGCGGGCGACGCGGCGAGCACGATCGTCGCGCGCACGAGGGCGCGGACGCCCTGGACGACCCGCTGCACGGCTTCGGGCGCCGCGGCGTCGGTCTTGTTGACCACCACGATGTCGGCCATGCGCAAGACGGTTTCGCCAGGATGATGCGTCGTGAGCTGGTCGGGGCGCAGAGCGTCGGCGACGACGATGTGAAGGTCGGGCTTCAGGAACGGAAAATCGTTGTTGCCGCCGTCCCACAGCACGATGTCGGCCTCGCGCGCGGCGGCAGCGGCGATCGCGCGATAATCCACGCCGGCGAAGACCACGCCGCCGGCGTCGATGTGGGGCTCGTATTCTTCGCGCTCCTCGATCGTGCAGTTGGCGGCGTCGAGATCGGCGCGGCTTGCGAGGCGCTGCACGGCCTGGCGCGCGAGATCGCCATACGGCATCGGGTGGCGCAGCACCGCGACACTGAGGCCATGCTCGCGCAAATGGCGGGCGAGGTAGCGCGCGGTCTGCGATTTCCCGCAGCCGGTGCGCACGGCCGAGATCGCGATCACGGGCTTGTCGACCGCGATCATCGTGCGCGCCGGCCCGGCCAGGGCGAAATCGGCGCCGGCCGCCAGCGCGCGCGAGGCCTGATGCATGACCTCCGCGTGGGTCACGTCGCTATAGGCGAACATCACCTCGGCGATGCGCTCGCTGCGGATCAGGTCTTCGAGCGCGGCGGCATCGAGAATGGGAATGCCGTTCGGGTAGAGCGGCCCGGCCAGCGCGGGCGGATAGCGCCGTCCGGCGATACCGGGGATCTGGGTCGCCGTGAACGCCACCACCTCCGCCGCGGGGTCGTCGCGGTAGAGCATGTTGAAATTGTGAAAATCGCGCCCCGCGGCGCCGAGAATGGCGACGCGCTTTTTCTTCTGGCGCATGGGCGGAGTCCTCCCGGCTTTTCTTCAAGTTTGGCGGAAACACAGCGCCGGGCGTTGATTTCCGTCAAGATCGAAGTCCCTGGGGCCGGGCCGGTTGGCGTCCGCCGCGCGGCGATGCTATGCAGCCTGCGGGCGCGAACGGGGGATCGGTCATGGCGGCATTCATTCGGGCTGCGGCGCGGCGGTGCGCAATCGGCGCGGGCGTCGCCGCGCTGCTGGCGGCGTCCGGCGCCGCGGCGCAGGAGAAAGACCGCCACGCGGGCTATTACTATCCACCGCCCACCGTGACCGAATCCTATCAGCCCGAGGCCACGACGATCTCCGGCGCCTCGCGCGTGCGGCGCATCGGCCTCATCTCGGCGATCACGAACCGGTCGGCGAACGCCTCGTTCGCGCCGACCTATCTGATGTTCGTGAAAGGCGCGGACGCCGAGAAGCTCATCATCATCGGCATGGGCGACTACGTTTCGAACATCTTCCAGGCGCGGGCGCTGCTCGCGCAGCTCACCGCGCAGGCGCGCTTCACCGAGGCGTTCAAGGAAGTCGACGCCGAGCAC
>CAZUYG010000898.1:0-1831 GCA_964624265.1 uncultured Candidatus Odyssella sp. | reverse complement strand
GCGCGCATCGCGCCCGCTCTCGCCCGTGCCGAACGGCAGGCGATGGCACGCGAAGTCGAGCCGTTTCAGCGCCGCCTCGAGCACGTCGAGCGCGCCCGCATCGCGCGGCGTCACGCTCGGCCGCCGGATCATGTCGCGGGCGAGGGAGAGGAGGTCGATGTCTGAAGTCATGGCGTGGGGCCCGGCAGATTCTTGACTTGTCGTCCCCGCGAAAGCGGGGACCCACACGGCGCTTCCGCACGTCGTGCGATGGCGTCTCGCGCACGCCGCCGGAGACTTGGGTCCCCGCTTTCGCGGGGACGACACCATATTTGATCGTTGCGCCGAAAGCGAAGGGTCGCCGCCCTACGCCATCGGACCGCCTTCCTTCGGCGTCTGCCAGAAGCGCTTGTCGCCGGGGGCGATGTGGGCCCAGGGCACGGCGTCGATGACGAACGTGTGCGCGCGCGGCGCGATCGAGGCCGGGTCGTCGAGCGTGCCGGCGAGCAGGTGGATCTCGCCGGCCCAGCGCTGGCCCGTGAAGCACAGCGGCGAGCCGCAAGTGGCGCAGAAGCCGCGCTCGACGCCGGGCGACGAGGCGTATTGCTTCGGCGCGCCCTTCTCCCACGTCACCGCCGCGGTCTCGTAGCCGAGCCAGGTGGCATATCCCGCGCCGGTCTGCTTGCGGCAATCCTTGCAATGGCAATGCGCCACCCATTTCGGCTTGCCGACGGCGCGATAGCGCACCGCGCCGCAGCGGCAGCCGCCGGTTCGAACCTGTTCGGCGTCGGTCATTTTGGCCTCCCGGTTTCGCCGCAGTGTATTCCGTTCGCCGCGGCGGTCACACTTGCGCTTCGCCGCTCAGCACCGGCACGCAGGCGCCGCCCACGGTTGCGCGCAAGCCCTCGGCCGCGCGCCAGGCTTCCACGCGCAGCAGGCTCGGCCGGCCCATCTCCACGCCCTGCGCGATCGCGAACCGCGCGCGCTCGTCGGTCGTGAGCGACAGCAGCAGGCAGGCCAGCGGCGTCGCCGCGCTGCCGGTGGCGGGGTCTTCCCAGGTGCCGGCAATCGGCGCGAACATGCGCGCGCGGATCGCCGCGCGATCCTCGCCGCGCGCGTAGAGATACAGCGAAAGCCGGCCGGCCAGTTCCGGCCAGCGCGCCACCGCCGCGCGGAAGGCCGGCAGGTTCGGCGTCGCCCGCGTCAGCGCCTCGGGCGTCACCTCGGCCAAAACGAAATCGATGCCGACGCTGGCCGCCAGCGGCGGATGCGCCCCCGTCCGCACGTCGGCCGGCGAAAGCCCGGCGCAGTCCGCGATCGTCTCGCGCGGCAGTTCGGCCCCCAGCGCGAGCGGCTGCGGCGCGGCGATCGTGGTGCCGGTCAGTGCGCCGGCGGCATCGCGCTCGACCTTCACCTCCACGAGGCCGGCCTTTTCCTCGAAGCGCAACACGCCGTTTTTCTCGCGGCCCTGCTGCGCGAGCACGTAACCGGTGCCGACGTTCGGGTGTCCGGCGAACGCCATCTCGTGCTTGCGGTTGAAGATGCGCACGCGCGCCGTGTTGGCGGGATCGGCGGGCGGCAGCACGAACGTCGTCTCGGAAAGATTGAATTCGGCGGCGAGCGCCTGCATCTCGGCGTCGGAAAGCCCGCGCGCGTCGGGAAACACCGCGAGTGGATTGCCGCCGAAGCGCCGCTCGGTGAACACGTCGACGGTGACGAAGCGATACGATCTCATCCGGCGCCCCGCTTGCGAAACGCCCAGATGTTATGCGCGCGCCGCGCCGCCCTGCCAGCGCCGCGCGCGGCGCTGACTCGATACAAGAAGGAAATTGAACAGGAGGCGGGGAGGCGG
>CAZUYG010000897.1:0-1833 GCA_964624265.1 uncultured Candidatus Odyssella sp. | reverse complement strand
CATGCTCCGCCAATATGAGCTGGTGGAGCGGGTCAAGGCGTACGACCCCGACGCGAACGAAGAGCTGATCAACCGCGCCTACGTGTATTCGGTGAAGGTGCACGGCTCGCAGCAGCGTGCGAGCGGCGATCCCTATTTCGCGCACCCGGTCGAGGTGGCCGGCATCCTCACGCGCTACCGGCTCGACACGGCAACGATCGTCACCGCGCTGCTCCACGATACGGTCGAGGACACGGCGACGACGATCGACGAGATCGAGAAGGGCTTCGGCGGCGAGGTCGCGAAGCTCGTCGACGGCGTGACGAAGCTCTCGAAGATCGAGCTGCAGTCGCGCGAGGAAAGCCAGGCGGAGAATTTCCGCAAGTTCCTGCTCGCGATGTCGGCCGATCTGCGCGTGTTGCTGGTCAAGCTCGCGGACCGGCTGCACAACATGCGCACGCTCAAATACATCCCGAGCGAAGACAAGCGCCGGCGCATCGCGCGCGAGACGCTGGAGCTCTATGCGCCGCTCGCCGAGCGCATCGGCATGCGCGATTTCCAGGAGGAATTGCAAGATCTCGCCTTTGCCGAACTCAACCGCGATGCGCGCGATTCGATCGTCAAGCGCCTCGAATTCCTCGCCGAGCGCGGCGGCGACGTGGTGCCGCGCATCATCGGCACGCTCGAAGAGCTGATGAAGGCCGAGGCCATCGACGCCAAGATCTCGGGCCGCAAGAAGACGCCGTTCTCGATCTGGAAGAAAATGCAGCAGAAGGCGGTGGAGTTCGAGCAGCTCTCCGACATCATGGCCTTCCGCGTCGTCGTGAAGACCGTCGCCGACTGCTATCGCGCGCTCGGCGCGCTGCACAGCAAATACCGGGTCGTTCCCGGCCGCTTCAAGGACTACATCAGCCTGCCGAAGCCGAACGGCTACCGCTCGCTGCACACCGGCGTGTTCGGCCCCGGCGGCCACCGCATCGAAGTGCAGATTCGCACCGAGGAAATGCACCAATTCGCCGAGCTCGGCCTCGCCGCGCACTGGCAGTACAAGCAGCATGTCGCGGCGAAAGACACCGAAGCCTATCGCTGGCTGCGCGGCCTGCTCGACATCCTGGAGCAGGGCGCCGATGCCGAGGAATTCCTCGAGCACACGAAGCTCGAGATGTTCCAGGACAAGGCGTTCTGCTTCACGCCGCACGGCGATCTCATCGAGCTGCCGCGCGGCGCCACGCCGGTCGATTTCGCCTACGCCGTGCATTCCGAGATCGGCGACCATTGCGTCGGCGCCAAGATCAACGGCCGGATGGTGCCGCTGCGCACCACGCTCAAGAACGGCGACCAGGTCGAGATCATCACGTCGAAGGCGCAGACGCCCTCGCCGGAATGGGAGCGCTTCGTCGTCACCGGCAAGGCGCGGGCGCGCATCCGCCGTTTCGTCCGCCTGCGCCAGCGTCAGGAGTATCTCGATCTCGGCCAGGCGATGCTGGAGAAGGCGTTCGTGACGCGCGGCGGCGCCTTCACCGGCAAGGTCGTGGAGCCGGTGTTGCGCCAGTTCGGCCAGGCCAGCGTCGAGGATCTCGTGGCGTCCGTCGGCCAGGGCAACGTCAGCGTCGGCGACGTCGCGCGCGCGGTGCTGCCCGGCGCCGAGGTCGTGCAAGCGCCGGCCAAGAAGAAGAAGGAAGAAGCGAAAAAGCCGAAGAAGGACGGCAAGGATCACGGCGCGATCCAGCTCAAAGGCCTCATCCCCGGCATGGCCGTGCATTTCGCCGGCTGCTGCCATCCGCTGCCGGGCGAGCGCATCGTCGGCATCGTGACGACCGGGAAGGGCGTTACCGTCCACACGATCGACTGCGA
>CAZUYG010000896.1:0-1834 GCA_964624265.1 uncultured Candidatus Odyssella sp. | reverse complement strand
ACGACCGGCAGCCCAACAGCGGCAGCGATCCCTGGAACCAGCCGCGCCGCCCCACGATCGAGCATCAATGGGAGCAGCCGCGCGGCACGAATCCCTGGAACGAGCCGCGCAAGCCCGACCTCACGCCGTGGGGGAAGCCGAAATATTGAGCTGCGACGGCGCGGTGGTAATGGCGTGGTCCATCGAGTACTAAGCGCCCCGGCATTTCCCGGGGGGACCGCGATGAGCGCCGCGTATTTCTACATCGTCCGCTATTGGGTGGCGCCGGAGGCGGAGGCGCGCCTGCTCGCCTGGCTCGACGGCGGGCACACGGCCGAGGTCGCGGGGCTGCCGGGATTCCTCTCGGCACGGCGCGTGCGGCTCGAGGAAACCGATTCGTTCGGCTGGCGCGCGTTCACGACGATCTACGCCCTCGAATCGAAGGCCGCGCTCGACGCCTATTTCGCGAATCCGATCCGCGAGAAATTCGCGCGCGAGGCCGCCGTCTTCGCCGGCGCGATGCGCTCGGAACGGAGCTGGGGCGCCCAGGAATTCGAGACGGCGCGCCGCTGACGGCAGGGGCGACGCCCGCCCCCGCCGCCTGACCCTGCGGCTAGTAGATGCTGAAACGGACCGTGAGGCCGATCTCGGGTCCGTGCTGCACGGCGAGATCCTTGAAGGTACGGTTGCCGGCCGGGAACACGAACGCGCGATAGCGCGCCTGCAGCGCGCAGCAATTGGCGAACTGCCAATTGTAGCCGGCGTTCGCGTCGAACGTGACCACGAACAGGTTGAACGGCACGTCGTTGATGGCGTTGGTCGTCGCGCGCGACTTGCCGAGGCCGACCACGAGATTGCCGAACAGCGAGTGCTCGCCGCTGGGCGTCAGCGGATGCGCGTAGCCGCCGCCAAGCTCGGCGAGATAGAAGTCGATCTTGTTGTCGAACAGCGGCGTGCCGGTGTTGAAGAAGATGAAGCCCGGCGCGTCGAGCGTCGTGCGGACGCGCTGGCGGATATAGCGGAAGCCGCCGAACAGGCTGACGCCCGTCCCTTCCAGCCGGTAGCGCAGCAGCGCTTCGATGTCTCGGCGGTGGATCTCGTAGGTTCCGATGCGCCGGCCGGAGGAAATCTGCGTGAAGCCGCCGCCGTAGTCGCTGCCGTCCATCACGGTCAGCAGGAACGACCAGTTGCGCAGCCCCGGCGGCACCACCTCGACCGTGCCGCCGTAGAACGGAATGGTCGCCGAATCGAACCGGTTCGCTTGCCCGGAGGCGTTGAAGTTCAGGAATGAATATTGAAAGCGCGGGGTGACCGCGAATTGCCAGTAGCTTTCCTGCGCAACGGCAGGAACCGCCGCACCGGCCATGGTTGCCAGCGTGGCGGCGAGAATAGCCCGACGAAAAAACATTCGCACTCTCCGGTTGGCGAAGGGCGCGAATCCCCGCCAGAATCTAGCCGCGATCGGCCCCGGCAATCAAGCGTTTAGGCTGCACGCGCAAAAGCGGGCGGCCCGCGCGGCGCGCCTCAGGGCGGGATCGGGATCTGCCGGTCGGGCGCGCGCGCCGGCGGCTGATAGGGCTGCGCGGGCTGGGCCGGGCGCGGCGTGGCGGACGGCGGCGGCCGCGTGCGCTCGGTTTCGGCCCGGCGGCGCGCTTCGTCCTCGCGGCGGCGGCGCGCGGCCTCTTCCTGGCGGGCGCGCAAAGCGCGGAGATCGGCGCGCAGGCTGGCCAGCTCGGCGGCGCCGGCATCGACCCCCGCCCCCAACGCCCGCATTACGGCGGCGTGGCCCGCCCCGCCCCCGGCCCGAGGGGCCACGGTAGCCCCCCCCCCATTCAGGGTACCCGCCGCCCGTGGG
>CAZUYG010000895.1:0-1834 GCA_964624265.1 uncultured Candidatus Odyssella sp. | reverse complement strand
AAGTCGGGAATGCCGTAGCGCAGCAGGCCGCCGATGCGGTCGTTCTTCTCGAACAGCGTGACGCTATGGCCGGCGCGCGCGAGCTGCTGCGCCGCGGCCATGCCGGCCGGCCCGGAGCCGACCACGGCCACGCCCTTGCCGGTGCGGCGCACCGGCAGCTCGGGCTTGACCCAGCCCTCGGCGAATCCACGGTCGACGATGCTGCATTCGATCGATTTGATCGTGACCGGATTGTCGTCGATGTTGAGCGTGCAGGCTTCCTCGCACGGCGCCGGACAGATGCGGCCCGTGAATTCGGGGAAATTGTTCGTCGAGTGCAGCGTCTCAAGCGCCGTCCGCCACTGATCGCGATAGACCAGGTTGTTCCAGTCCGGGATCATGTTGTTGACCGGACAGCCCTGGTGGCAGAACGGAATCCCGCAATCCATGCAGCGCGCGGCCTGCGTCGAGCACGCCGCGTTCTCCATCGGCCTGACGAATTCCTTCCAATTCGCCGTGCGCTTTTCGACCTTCTCGTATCCGCGGTCCTGACGCGCGATCTCCAAGAAGCCGGTCGGCTTCCCCATGGCTCACCCCAAATCGAAGTCTGAAATCTACTCCGCCGCGACGCGCGACATCTGGCGTTCGGCGCGCATTTCGAGCAGCGCGCGGCGGTAGTCTTTCGGCACGATCTTGACGAAGCGCGTGACCGCGCCGGCCCAATCGTCGAGCAGCGCCTTGGCGCGCGCGCTGCCCGTGTGCAGATGGTGGCGTTCGACGAGGATGCGCAAGCGTTCGGCGTCGAACCGCAGCGGATCGCCCATGCCGCTGTCTTCGGCGCTGACCGAGCGCTGTCGCGGCTGCTCGGGATCGTCGGCGAGCGACGGGTCGGCGGCGGAGACCGGCTCCATGTCGACCATCGCCGCATTGCAAAGATCCTTGAACGTGCCGGCCGGATCGTAGACGTAGGCGATGCCGCCCGACATGCCGGCCGCGAAATTGCGGCCGGTTTCGCCGAGCACGGCGACGACGCCGCCGGTCATGTATTCGCAGCCGTGGTCGCCGGTGCCCTCGACGACGGCGACGGCGCCCGAATTGCGGACCGCGAAGCGCTCGCCGGCCACGCCCTCGAAATAGGCCTCGCCGGATATCGCGCCGTAGAGCACCGTGTTGCCGACGATGATGTTCTCGAGCGGATCGCGCTTCGCCTCCGGCGGCTGGCGCACGACGATGCGGCCGCCCGACAGGCCCTTGCCGACATAGTCGTTGGCATCGCCGACCAGCGTGAGCGCCACGCCGCGCGCGAGCCACGCGCCGAAGCTCTGCCCCGCCGTGCCCCGGAATCGCACCGAGATCGTGTCCTCGGGCAGGCCGGCATGGCCGTGGCGCTTCGCGACTTCGCCCGACAGCATCGCGCCCACGGTGCGGTGGATGTTGCGGATCTCGCGATCCAGGCTCACCGGCTCGCCGCGCTCGAGCGCGGGCCCCGCCGCGGCGATCAGCTCGTGATCGATCGCGCGATCGAGATGGTGGTTCTGCTTCTCGCAATTGTAGATCGCGACGCCCGGCTTGGCCGGCGGCTGATAGAGCAGCTTCGAGAGATCGACGCCCTTCGCCTTCCAGTGATCGACGGCGCGGCGCATGTCGAGCCGGTCGACGCGGCCGACCATCTCGTCGAAGGTGCGGAAGCCGAGCTGCGCCATCAGCGCCCGCACTTCCTCGGCCACGAAGAAGAAATAGTTGATCACGTGCTCGGGCGTGCCGGTGAAGCGCTTGCGCAGCACCGGGTCCTGCGTCGCCACGCCGACCGGGCAGGTGTTGAGGTGGCACTTGCGCATCATGATGCAGCCGGCCG
>CAZUYG010000894.1:0-1846 GCA_964624265.1 uncultured Candidatus Odyssella sp. | reverse complement strand
ATAGGCGCGCTGAGTCACCACCATCTTGGTGAACGTGTCGGCGAGATCGACGTTCGACGTTTCCACCGCACCTGGAATCAGCGAGGTGCGATCGACCGATGCGGCGCGCAGGGTCGCTTCGCCCGACTTCTCGTTGGTCGTGTAGAGATTGTCCGGCTGCTCGGTCAGCGCGTTGGCGTTGGCGAAATCGGCGATCGCGACGCGGAAGAGCGAGCGCACCGCGCCGCTGCTGAACACGCCGCTCACGAGGCCGGTTTTGTCGACCTCGTAGCGCACGAACTGGCCCTGGCCGAGCCCGTCGTTCTGATAGTCGATCCGCTCGAACTGGGTGCCGCGCTGCACGAGATTCGCGATGTTGAGCGTGAACGTGCCGCCGAGATCGACCGTCGGGGCGGAGGTCAGCGCGCCGGTTCCGTCGAATGTCAGGTTATGCGAGAACGACCCGCCGCCGGGAACAGTGCCGGTCATCGTCCAGGCATTCGCGCCGGTCTTGGTGAAATCGAGCGCGAAGGACTGCTCGTCGCCATTGTTGTTGAAGAAGCTGATCAGCGTCGATGCGGTCGGCCCGGTGGCCGGAATGACCGCGGACAGGGTCCCGAGCGTCGTCGGACGGCCGACATCGGTGGGCGGCGTCGCTTCCGAGGCGACCAGCGGCACCAGGGCGCCGGCGTCGGTGGAGAGCGGCACGCCGGCGGAGTCGGTCGGCCAGCCCATCAGATAGAGCCCGCTCGCGTTACCGTAATAGGCGGTGGTGGAGCCGGCCTCGGGCGCGATGCCCTCGAGCTGGCCCGCTCGTGAGTACATCAGGCTGCCGCCGCCGCCGACCGTGGGCTCGGTCCCGAACACGAACATGCCGTCGCCGCTGATCGCGAGGTCGAACGGCCGGCCGGTGACCTCGATGGCGCCCTGCTGCGTGACGAACGGCTGCGGGGTGAAGCGGACGCCGCCGGTCGACTCGTTCTCGAACTTGGAACCGCCGAGAACCGTCGCGAACGTCGCCTCGGTGCGGCGATAGCCGACCGTACGCATGTTCGCGAGGTTCTGGCTGACCGTGCCCATCGCGTCGGAATAGGCGAGCAGTCCGGAAACGCCGTTGTTGAAGGCACCGTAGAGGCTCATGGCTGCGTCCCGCCGTCAGAATGTCCCGCCGGCCGCGCGAATGCGGCCGGCGCTTCAGCGTCCGATCCGATCAACGCTTGATCTGCATGAGTTCCTGCAGCATCTCGTCGGCGGTCGTGATCGTCTTGGCATTCGCGCCATAGGCGCGCTGCGTGACGATCATGCTCGTGAACTCCTGGCCGAGATCGACGTTCGAGCCCTCGAGCGAACTCGGCTCGACGCGCCCGGCGCCGCCGGTGTTGGCGACGCGCAGGTTGAATTCGCCCGATTCGGTCGTCTGCGAGTAGGCGTTGCCGTTGCGCGCGCGCAGCGAGTTCGGATCGGCGAAGGTCGCGATCGGCAGCTGGTAGATCTTGCGGACCGCGCCATTGCTGAACGTGGCCGTGACGAAGCCGTCCTCGTCGATGAACACGCCCGTGCGCAGACCGACCGCGGCGCCGTCCTGGTTGGTGAAGGCGACGTTGTAGTTCGAGGCGAACTGGGTCATGCCGCTGGTGGTGTTGGGATTGCCGAAGTCGAGGTCGATGACCGAGTCGTTCGCGCCGTTCGCCCACGGCACCTGGATCGTGTTGTTCGATCCCGCGGCGGCCCAGGCGGGCGTGCCGTCGTTCGCATAGGTCTGAGCCGAGCCGAGGCTGCCGTCGCCGTTGAACGTCACCGTGCCGTAGGCGACGACGAAGTCCGAGCCGGCGGGGCCGGCCGGCATCGAGGCCGCAGTGACCTCGCC
>CAZUYG010000893.1:0-1848 GCA_964624265.1 uncultured Candidatus Odyssella sp. | reverse complement strand
AGATGCTGACGGATTTCGCGCCCGATTGCCGCATCATCGTTCCCCGCGACGGCGGGCTCGCCGCCGTGGCGCCGGCCGATCTGCTGCCGAACAAGTATTTCCGCAAATGACCGCGCGCGGCCGCGCCGCCGCTTCCTTGACACCCCGGCGCGCCGCACCCTACATACTTGCTCCCCGCCAAAAGCGCCGGTGGCGCGACGCGATGGGTGCGTAGCTCAGCGGAAGAGCACCGTGTTCACACCGCGGGGGTCGCAGGTTCGAACCCTGCCGCACCCACCATTCCTTTCCCGTCATTAGTTTTCATTGCGAGCCTCCTTGTCGCCGCCGGCTTCGGTGGCGGCGAGGCTGCGCGCATCCTCGGGTCCAGACAGGCTTGGCGGCCGGCGCGGCTGCATCGAAGCCGCGCCGGCGTGCCCGCGTTTGGCCGTTACTGGCCGATCAGCTGCTGCTGGCTCCATTGGCCGCCGCCGTAAGACTGCATCGCGACGTAGATGCCGCCCTGGCGCCGGCTGAAGCGCACCGCGATGCGCGAGCGGCTGCCGTCGGCCCAGCGGGCGAAGAAGATGCGCCATTGCCGGTCATGGATGAAATCGGTGCGGCCGGTGTCCACGACCTGGGCGTAGGGCCGGCCCTGGTTCGCGAACCACTGCGTCACGAGGTACGACGCGCGATAGGAATCGCCGCGCCACTCGCGCTCGTCGCCGTCGTAACCGGGACCTGGCCCTGGCGCATAGCCGGGACCCTGCGGGCGATATCCGGGCTGGCCGCGCGTCTGCCAAGCCTGATAGTCGCCGGGATACTGCTGCGGCAGCCTCTCCAACCGCTGCCGCTCGAATTCCGAGATCGGGCGGCACGAGCCGCCCAGGCGCTGGACCCATTCCATCCAGCCGCGGCTCGGATCTTCCATGCGATAGACCGGGCCGTAAGGCTGGCCATATCGGTTGAAGCACTGCGCGGCCTGAGCCGCTGCTTCGCCGGCGAATCCGGCCACTGTCACCGCTGCAACAAGGGCGAACGCAAGACGCATGTAAGAACTCCCCAGACGTTGTTTCAGGACCGACAATACATACGCAGTTCCGCCAATGCATGCTCCCCGTTCGCGCCAGCCTGGAAAGGCGGACACGGCGATTGGAACGGCTCCAAACTGCGTGCGGCGGCGGTGATGCGACCCGGCTTTTGGCGCTCGAAAGGCACGGCGCCGCGCCACACCCTCGCCACAAGTTTGTACGAGTGGATGTGAACCGCGCGTGGCGTTAGCATGATCGCTTCGCGCGGCCGGTCGGGCGGACGCGAAGCGGATCGCCCGCCGCGCCGGTGATGAGGGGAGGCAAGACATGCGTTGGCTGAAACGTCTCGTCGTCGGCACGCTGTCCGTCGTCATCGTCCTCGTGGCGCTGGCGCTGATCGTGCCGTTCCTCATCCCGACCTCGACCTACAAGGACCAGATCGAATCGCGCGTGAAAGCCGCGACCGGGCGCGACCTCAAGCTCGGCGGCGAATTGAAGCTGTCGATCCTTCCGAGCCTCGAGCTTTCGGCGAGCGACGTCGCGTTCGGAAATCGCCCCGGCGCGTCGCGCAAAGACATGGCGACGCTGAAGGGCCTGAACCTGAAGCTGAAGCTCGCGCCGCTGCTGAGCGGGCGTTTCGAAATCGTGGCGCTCGAGCTCGTCGAGCCGTCCATCGTGATCGAGGTCGACAAGGACGGAAAGGCGAACTGGCAATTCGACAAGCCGGCGGGCACGCCGGCCGCGCCGGCCGCGCCGCCGCCGGCGAAGCCGGGCGAATCGGCCCAGGCGCCCGCGACGCTTCCGACCGATATTTTCGACACGCTGCAGGTGGAGTCGCTGC
>CAZUYG010000892.1:0-1852 GCA_964624265.1 uncultured Candidatus Odyssella sp. | reverse complement strand
AATGGGTGGTGCGCGACAGCAACGCCCAACCGTCATGCCGGAGGACCGCAACGCTCCGCCGGCGGACACGCTCGCGATCAACCTGACGGGAACCTCGAACACGCTCGTCGCTGCCGAGCAGGAAGGCGTCAAGCGCTTTGTCTTCCTCTCCTCCGGCAAATCGTTGGGCATGCTGGAGCGCAATCCCGACTATCTGCCGATGGACGATGACCATCGCGGACTCGCGACGCGGCCCTACGGCCTCGCCAAATGGCTCGCCGAGGAGATGTGCGCGGCGTTCACGATGCGCACCGGCATGACGACGATCTGCCTCCGCCCGGTCGCGGTGTTCGACGACGCGGGGTATGCGCGGATGCTCCAGGCGCCGCCGGCTCCGGCCCCGAGCGGGCGCGCCTGGCACATGGGCGTACACGTCCATCTCGCGGACGTCGCCGATGCGATCGCGAAATCCGTCGCCTGCGCCGCGCCGCCGCACACGCGGCTGCTGCTTTGCGCCGCCGACATCGCCGACCGGCGGCCGACCCTCGAACTCGTCGCCGAGCACCTGCCCGGCGTGCCGTGGCGCGGCGGCGCCGCGTACGAGACCGATCCCTTCCGGTCCCTGATCGACATCGATCGCGCCCGCCGCATCCTCGGCTGGAAGCCGCGCCGCACATGGCCCGGCCGCGGCGCGCGATGACGGCCGCGCCATGAAGCTGTCCGAAGCGATCGCGCGCGCAGTGGCGGCGGAAATCGGCCCGACGCCGGTCTTCGCGCTGATCGGCGACGCCAATCTGCGCCCCGTCGGCTCGCTCGACCGCGACGCACGGGCGCGGCTCTGCTTTGCGCGCGACGAGGGCGCCGCCGTGGCGATGGCGGACGGCTTCGCGCAGGCCAGCGGCACGATCGGCGTCGCCTCGGTGACCAGCGGCCCCGGCCTCACCCACGCCGCGACGTCGCTGCTCGCCGCCGGCCGCATGCGAACGCCGCTGCTGGTGCTGGCCGGCGACACGCCGCGCCACGGCGCCGTCGGCCTGCAGGCGATGATGAAATTCGATCAGCGGCGATTCGCGGACGCGTGCGAAACCGGATTTCACGACGTGAGAAGCCCGGAATCGCTCGGAGACGACGTCGCAGCGGCGTTCGCCGATGCGCGCGAGCGGCGCAGGCCGGTCATTCTCAACGTCCCGCTCGACCTGCAGGGTTTGGACATGGCGGCGGGCTGGCGCTACGCGCCGAAGCCCGTGGCGGCGAAAACGCCCGCGCCGCCGGGCAGCGACGCGCTGGCTCGCCTGCTGGATTTGATCGCGCGATGCCGGCGGCCGCTCATTCTCGCCGGGCGCGGCGCGGTCTGGTCTGAGGCGCGCCGTCCGCTCGAAGCGCTGGCCGAGCGGACGGGTGCGCTGTTGGGGACGACGTTGCTGGCGAAGGGATACTTCGCCGGCAACCCGTGGTGCCTCGGCGTCGTCGGCGGCTATAGCCTCCCTGCGGCCATGGAACTGGTCCGCGAGGCCGATCTCGTCCTGGCGTTCGGCGCCGAACTCGGCCACTTCACGAGCCAGGGAAATTCGCTGTTCCGGAATCGCGCGGTCGCGTGCATCGACATCGCGCCAGACGCGCCAGATCTGCCGCACCACGTTCGGATTTCCGCCGACGCCGGCGCAACGGCGGAAGCGCTGATTGAGGCGCTTGGCGACGCGCGCCCGGCGGGCTTCCGGACCGCAGAGACCGCGCGGCGCCTGGCGCAGCCCGCCTTCGACGGCGGGGCGGTTGCGGCCGACGGGCTGCTCGATCCGCGCGCGCTGATGCGCGAACTCGGCCCCGCACTTCCGGCGAATGCCGATCTGGTTGTCGGCGGCGGGCATTTCTGGTC
>CAZUYG010000891.1:0-1856 GCA_964624265.1 uncultured Candidatus Odyssella sp. | reverse complement strand
GCGGTGAAGCCGGGCACCGCGCCCGACTTGTGCTGTTCGACGCGCGCCGGAAGGTTCGTCGTCACCCCGGTGTAGAGCACGCCGCGCGGTTTGCTGGCCAGGATGTGAACGCAAGCCCTCCCAGCCATTCAATCCGCGCGGCGCGCCGCTCTACTTGTCGAACACTTTGCTCGCTTGCTTCATCACCGCTTCGGGGATGGTGAGGCCGAAAGCCTTGGCGGCGGCGGTGTTGATCTGAACTTCGAACACCTCGGCCTCGACGGCCACGATCGTGCCCGGATCCTTGCCGAGCAGCACCGGCACGGCCACCTTCTTCGCCCAATCGACGCCGTTCTGGTACTGGTGCTGCGCCACCGCGGAGATCGCACCGCGCTGGACCGCGAGCACGTCGAGCGAGAACCACGGCATCTTCGCGTCGCGCGCCACCTTGATCAGCGCGTCGTAGGCCGAGGCCACCGTGTTGTCTTGCGGCGTCAGGATGACGTCCACCTTGCCGACGAGCGATTCGGCCGCGTTCTTGATCTCGGCGCTCGAGGTGACGGTCACGACGGTCCACTTGATGCCGCGCTTCTCGGCTTCGGCTTGCGCGAGAGCATTGAGCGCCTTCGAATTCGTCTCGCCCGAGTTCCAGATCGTGCCGATCGACTTGATGCCCGGCTTGATGGCCAGCATCACGTCGAAATTCCGCTTCACCGGCGGGATCGTGTAGAAGCCGGTCACGTTCGTGCCGGTGGGCTCCGTCACGCTCTTGAGCACGCCGGTTTCGATCGGGTTGGTCACGCAGCCGAACGCCACCGGGATTTTCGTGTCCTTGGCGAGCCGCAGCGCCGCCAGCACCACCGGCGTCGTGCACGGCGCCAGCAGGTCCACCTTGTCGGCGATGAACTTCTCGATGATGTTGCGCGCGGCGCCCGGGTTGCCCTGCGCGTTCTGGTAGTCGAGCACGAGGTTCTTGCCGACCTCGAAACCCGCGGCCTTCAGCGCGTCGATGAAGCCCTGGCGCGTCGCGTTGAGCGCCGGATGGTCGACGATCTGGGCGAACCCGATGCGGTAGGTCTTGCCCGGCTCGGGCGCCGTGCGCTGCTGCGCGAGCGCCGGTGCGGCGGCAAGCATGGCGGCCACGGCCAGGGCCGCGCGGCGCGAAAACGTGATGGACGGCATGAAAGCTCTCCCTCGTTGCCGGCGGAAATCGCCGGAGGCGCGGATATTAGCGGTTTCCTCCGGAAAGGAGGACTCGGTCGTCGGTCAGGTCGCCCTTGCTCGCTTCGTGGAATTTCGCAATCAGCGCGGGCACGGTCAGCGCCGATTTCGCCTCTCCCGACACGTCGAAGATGACGCGCCCCGCATGCATCATCAGCAGCCGGTTCCCCCAGCGGATCGCGTCCTGCATGTTGTGGGTGATCATCAGCGTGGTGAGCTTCTGCTCGGCGACGAGGCGGCCGGTCAGCGTCATCACGATCTCGGCGGTCTTGGGGTCGAGCGCCGCCAGATGCTCGTCGAGCAGCAGCAGGCGGGAGCCCGAGATCGTCGCCATCAAAAGGGCCAGCGTCTGCCGCTGCCCGCCCGAAAGCGTGCCGATGCGCGCGCCGAGGCGGTTCTCGAGCCCGAGGCCGATCGGCGCCAGCGCCGCGCGATAGCGCGCCCGCGCCGCCTCGGTCACGGCGATGCCGAGCCCGCGCCGCCGCCCGCGCTTTTCGGCCAGCGCGAGATTCTCTTCGATCGTCAGCACCGCGCAGGTGCTTTCGGACGGGTCCTGTGCGATGCGGCCGATCGCGGCGGCGCGGCGATACACCGGCTCGCGCGTGATCTCGCGGCCCTCGAATTCCACGCGGCCCTCGTCGGGCACGGCCAGGCCG
>CAZUYG010000890.1:0-1856 GCA_964624265.1 uncultured Candidatus Odyssella sp. | reverse complement strand
AGGAACGCGCTGAGGCCGAGGCCGAAGATCGTGAGCGCGAGGCCGGCCGCCACCTGGTTCGCGCGCAGCGAGAGCGTGAGCAGGCCGAACACCAGCGCCATGACGACGCCGGCCAACGTGCCGGCAAGCGCGCCCATCATGTAAGAGCCGGTGCCGAGTGTCACGATGATCGCGGCGACCGCGCCGACCAGCATCATGCCTTCGACGCCGAGATTGAGGACGCCGGATTTCTCGGTGATCAGCTCGCCGAGCGCCGCCAGCACCAGCGGCGTGCCCGCGCGCAGCGTGGCGACGAGAATGACGACGACGGCCTCGGCGATCTCGATCATGGCGCCGCCGCGCGGCGAACGCGTTTCACGCGGTAGCGCGTGAGGAAGTCGGACCCGAGCAGGAAGAACAGCAACAGGCCCTGGAACACGCCGGTGACCGCCGGCGGCACCTTGAGATCGATCTGCGCCGTCTCGCCGCCGAGATAGAGCAGTGCCACCAGCAGGCTCGCGAGCAGGATGCCGAACGCGTTCAGCCGTCCGAGGAATGCGACGATGATGGCCGCGAAGCCGTAGCCGGGCGAGATCAGCGGCTGCAATTTCCCGATCGGCCCCGCCGCTTCCATCATGCCGGCGAGGCCGGCCATCGTGCCGCCGGCGAGGAAACCCGCCCAGACAATCCGCGAAACCGGATAACCGGCATAGGCGGCCGCGCGGGGCGCCGTGCCGGAGACGCGAATCTGGAAGCCGAGATAGCTCTTGTCGAGCAATAGCCAGGCAGCGAGCACCGCGATTCCGGCCAGCACGACGCCGAGATGCAGGCGCGTGCCTTCCACCAGCACCGGGATGAGCGCGCCTTCGCCGAAATCGCGCGATTGCGGGAAGTTGAAGCCCTGCGGGTTGCGCCACGGCCCGTGCACGAGATAGCCGAGCAACTGCACGGCGACGTAGGTGAGCATCAGGCTCGTCAGAATCTCGTTGGTGTTGAAGCGCGCGCGCAGGAACGCGGGGATCGCGGCCCAGGCCGCGCCGCCCGCCGCGCCCGCGAGCACCATCGCCGGCAGCAGCCAGCCCGGTTCCTCGCCGTGGAACGCGAGCGCAAGCCCGCCCGCGGCGGCCGCGCCGATCGTGAGCTGACCCTCGGCCCCGATGTTCCACACGCCGCCGCGAAAGCCGACGGCGAGGCCCAGCGCGCACAACAGCAGCGGCGTCGCCTTCACCGCCAGCTCGGTGAGCCCGTAGACGTTTTCGATCGGCTTGATGAAGAAGCTGGTGAGCGCCTTGGCGGGATCGTATCCGAGCACCGCGAACAGCACGATGCCGCAGGCGAGCGTCAGCGCCGCCGCGAGGAGCGGCGTGGCGACGACGAGCCAGCGGGCGGTCTCGGTGCGCGCCTCGAGCCTAAGCCGCATGCGCCTCCGCTCCCCCGCCGAACAGTCCGCTCATCCACTGCCCGAGCCGTTCGCGCCCGGCCTCTTCGGCCGGGACGACCGGCGAGAGCCGGCCGCCACAGATCGCCGCCACGCGATCGCAGATCGCGAGCAGTTCGTCGAGATCCTCGGAGACGATGAGAATCGCGGCGCCCTCGTCGCGCAGCGCCAGCAGCGCCCTGTGGATCGCGGCGGCCGCGCCGACGTCCACGCCCCAGGTCGGGTGCGCGGCCACGAGCAGTTTCGGCTTCTGCAGCATTTCGCGGCCGAGGATGAATTTCTGAAGGTTGCCGCCGGAGAGGCTGTCCGCCGCCGCGCCGGCGCCGCGCGCGACGACACCGCAGCGCTCGATGACGCTCCTGGCGTAGGCGGCGGCGGCCCGCGACTGCACGATTCCGCCGCTGACCAGGCCCTGATCGGCCGCCGTCAGCACCGCGTT
>CAZUYG010000889.1:0-1862 GCA_964624265.1 uncultured Candidatus Odyssella sp. | reverse complement strand
CGTGCCCGGCGAATTCCGCGCGACGATGATCAAGCTGCTGACGACGCAGGCCGACGTCGAGCCCGCCTCGGTCGAGCAGATCACCTGGCTCGGGCGCATGGCGCCTTCGAACTACGACCTCCGCAACCTGTTCCAGATCAATTGCGAGGAGGGCCGGCACCTCTGGGCGATGGTGCATCTCCTCTGCGAGCACTTCGGCAAGGACGGCGAGCGCGAGATCGAGGGCCTGCTCGCGCGGCGCTCGGGCTCGGAGACGAACCCGCGCATCCTCAACGCGTTCAACCAGCCGATCGAGGAGTTCCTCTCCTTCCTGTTCTGGTCGACGCTCGCCGACCGCGACGGCAAGTATCAGCTGCTCTCGATGAGCGAATCGGCGTTCGATCCGCTCGCGCGCACCTGCAAGTTCATGCTGTTCGAGGAAGCGCACCACATGTTCGTCGGCGACGACGGACTCAGGCGCGTGATCCAGCGCACCGGCGAGCTGATGCGCGCGCACGACACCGACGACGTGGCGCCGCATGGCGGCATCAACCTTTCCACGATCCAGCGCTATCTCAATTACTGGGCGCCGCCGATCATCGATCTGTTCGGCAGCGAGATGTCGCAATGGTCGGAAGACCTGTTCGACGCCGGGCTGAAAGGCCGCGTCTACGAGGCCGAGCGCTATGACGAGCATGTGCGCCTCGACGATACGATCGAGATCGAGCGCGCGGCGGACGGCGCCCTCGCCGCCGAGGCCGTGCCCATGCGCAAGGCGATCAACGAAGTCGCGCGCGAAACCTATCTCCGCGAGATCGACGGCGTCGTCGAGCGCTGGAACCGCATGCTGGCGCGCATGGGCATCGCCTTCGCGCTGCGCCGGCCCGACAAGCGCTTCAACCGCAACATCGGCGTCTACAAGGGCTTCCACTTCTCGCCCGACGGAAAACGCATCTCCCGCGAGGATTTCGAGGCCGGCCTCCGGCAATGGCTGCCGAGCGCTGCCGAGAAAGCGCACGTCCGCGCACTGATGCGGCCGGTGTACGCGCCAGGCAAGATCGCCGGCTGGATCGCCCCGCCGGCCCGCGGCCTCGACGGCAAGCCGGTGGATTGGGAGTACGTACGCCTGTAGGCGTCGCGCGGCGCTCGCAAGACGGGTGTGACGACCGTCACACGCCCGTCACGCGCGCATTCAGCGCCAGTTCAGTCGCACCGTGCCATAACCCGCTCGTCATTCGGCGGGGCCGTACCGGCGCCGCGGCTTCTCAGACGGGTAACAAGCCATGAAAAAGCTCATCCTTGCCACGGTCCTCGCGCTTGCGGGCGCCGATGTCTCCCTCGCCTCGCAGTTCACGAAGCCCTCGTTCGACGGCCAGTACTTCTGCAAGTTCACCAACGCTGGCGGCTACTTCAACGTCCGTTTCTCGAGCACGGTCGTGGAGAACCCGCGCACCTGCAAGAACGGCGTCTGCAGCACCAACGGCTACAAGCAGGTCACGCGCGCCTCGATCTATCTCAACCTCTGGGACAAGCCCCACGACGCGGATCGCGTGGTCATCAACAACAGCCGCAACGTCACGTTCTTCAAGTCCTTCGACAAGGCGTTCCTGCACGTCAGCCTGACGAAGAGCTTCGCCACCGGCAAGCTTTTCGGCACCTACACCGACACGAAGGGCACCCGCTACAACCTCGTCTGCACCCGATAGCGACGCCTGCATAGCCGCGGTCCGATCTGGGGGCGGGTTCAAGAAACCCGCCCCCGCGATCGGTGCGTATACGCGGTTCCGGAACTCCGCACTCTCCAAGACGCCTAGTCCCCCAACCGGCGCCCATCGGCGCCCGCACCCGAGGATGTCCCGCCATGAAAACGCTCATCGCCGCTT
>CAZUYG010000888.1:0-1863 GCA_964624265.1 uncultured Candidatus Odyssella sp. | reverse complement strand
TCCTGTCTCCGCCGTCACCGTCTCCGCTTCGAGCGCCATCCCGCAGATCGGGCAGTTGCCCGGCCCCACCTGCCGGATCTCCGGATGCATCGGGCAGGTGTAGATCGCGCCGGCCGGCGCCGCGGGAACCTTCGCCTGCGCGGGCATGTGATGGCCGTGCGCGCCGTGTCCCAGTGCGTGAGCGCCGGCCTGAGCCGTTTTCGCCGGATAGCGCGCCGGGTCGGCCTCGAACTTCGTGCGGCAGCCGGCCGAGCAGAAATACTGCGTTTTGCCGGCGTGCTCCGCTTTGTGACGGGCGGTCGCGATATCGACCGACATTCCGCACACGGGGTCGATAGCCTTCGCCTCGGTTCGCGCCGTCGCGAGGTAGCGCGCGGGATCGGCCTCGAACTTCGTCCGGCAGCCCGCGCAGCAGAAATAATAGGTCGTACCGGCGTGCTCGGTGCGGTGCTTGGCCGTCGCCGGATCGACGCTCATGCCGCAGACGGGATCTTTCGCCTTCGCGGCGGACGGCGCTGCGTGCGCTTTTCCGGCGTCGTTCGGCGCCGCGTGGCAGCAACCGTGTTGCAGAGCGGGGAGTCCAGGCGGAGCTTGGTTCATGGCGAGGGCCTCGGAGTCCGATACGGCTTGATACTTATACCCGGTAGGGGTATATGTAAAGCCTCCGCCTGCGAGGAGCCGCCATGCAGTCCGCCACCAAGAAGTCCTGCCGCCAGCGCCTGACCCGGATCGAGGGCCAGGTCCGCGGCGTCTCGGGGATGATCGACCAAGACCGCTATTGCATCGACGTGCTCACGCAGATCCAGGCGATCCGCGCGGCGCTGAAGCGCGTCGAGGACGAGATCCTCGCCGACCACGTCTCCCATTGCGTCGAGCACGCGATCAGGAGCGGCAATGCCGCCGAGCAGCGCAAGAAGGTCCAGGAACTGATCGACGTGCTCGAGCGGGCGCGGTAGTCCGGCCCCCTACCCCAGCGGATTCTGGATGTTCTCGATCGGCTCGGCCTTGTCCTGCGCGAGGCGGACGGTCAGCGTCTTCAGCGGCGAGCCGTGGACGAACACCTGGATCGCGATCACCTTGTCGACGTCTTTGCCGTTCGACGATAGCGGCAGCATGAGCCGCTGCGTCCAGAGCTGGCCTTCGCGCTTCCCGCCATAAATCGACGTCGAATAGACCGGCCTCTTGCTCACCATGAGATCGCCGTAAAGGCCGAGCAGGAACGCCTTGTAGGCGCCCACCATCACTTCGTCGATATAGCGGCCTGTGGGATCGCTGCCGAAGGCCTCCGCGACCGCCGTACCGAACAGCCGGTAGCGGAATCGCGGCCCCTCTTCCACATCCACCATCATCAAGTGCGGGAGCAGCGGCACGAGGTCGATCGGCTCGATGTCGCGCCGCGCGGGCATGGCGCGTCCGTCGCGCTTCTGGTCCCAGTACTGATAAAGCCGATGCAGTCGGGAATCGGCATTCTCGAAAGGCGTCGTCTCGCTCATCACTCGGTCCGATGCGCGCTATTGGGTGTAATCTGTCGAATCCCGCGCCGATCTTAGCGGCCCAGCGGCCGCCGCGCATCAACGCATCGCGGGGTGTCGCGGCCGCACCCGGCGGACCCTGCGTGTTGCAATTACGTTCCATTACGCCCGGCTTGCCGCCCGCTTTGACCTCGATCAAGGCGAACCGTAACCGGCAGACTCTAACTGGTGTGCAACGTACAATGGCGTGTCACAGGCGCCGGCGTGACCCGCGGCGAAAAGAGGGAGTACCGAGTTGGACGGCGCCATAGCGATCTCGATTCTTTCGCGGCTGCACGATGCCGTCGTGACCGTCGACCAGCAGCAGCGAATCGCGTTCTTCAACGACGCC
>CAZUYG010000887.1:0-1867 GCA_964624265.1 uncultured Candidatus Odyssella sp. | reverse complement strand
AGATCAACGAGGCGGATCTGCGAATCGACGTCTATCGCTCGTCCGGCCCCGGCGGCCAATCGGTGAACACGACCGACAGCGCGGTGCGAATCACGCACATCCCCACGGGCGTCGTGGTCGCGATCCAGGACGAGAAATCGCAGCACAAAAACAAGGCCAAGGCGATGAAGGTGCTGCGCGCGCGCCTATACGAGGCCGAACGTTCGAAGAAGGACGCGGAGCGTGCCGCCGCACGCAAAAGCCAGGTCGGCACCGGCGACCGCTCCGAGCGGATCCGCACCTACAATTTCCCGCAAGGGCGCGTCACCGATCACCGCATCGGTCTCACGCTGCACAAGATCGACAAGGTCATGGAAGGCGAGGCGCTCGATGAGCTCATCGATGCGCTCGTGACCCACGACGAGGCCGAGCGACTCGCCACGCTGCAGTGAGCGCGATGGCGAAACGGAAACAAAAAGGGAAGCCGAAGCGCAACCGTCTGCCGCAAGCCCGCAAGCCCGCGAAGGCGAAGACGACGAAATCATCGACGTCCCAGGCCGTGCGGCGCGGCGCGAACGGTACGGCCAGCGAAATCGCTGCGTCGCCGTCGCCGTCGCCTGCGCTGGCGGAAGCGCCGCCCGCATCGCTTCCGCGCGCCGTCCCGCCTATGGCGTCGCCGTTTGCGCCGCAGCCCGACACGCTGAGGGGCTGGACCGCCGAGGCCGAGCGCCGTCTCGCCGAAGCGGGCATAGACTCGGCGCGTCTCGATTCGCAGATACTGATCGCGGCGGCGCTCGGTACCGATCCCGGCGCGCTGCGCTTCGCCGAAGACCGGCCGATCGAGGCGCGCATCGGGCAACGCATCGAGAACTACCTGCGCCGGCGCGCGAAAACGCGCGAGCCCGTCTCGCGCATCCTCGGCCGGCGCGAGTTCTGGAGCCTCGAATTCCGCGTCACGCCGGCCGTGCTTGATCCCCGCCCCGACAGCGAGACGCTGATCGAGGCTGCGCTGACGTGCTTTCCAGACCGCGCGGCGCCGCTTGCCATCCTCGATCTCGGCACGGGCAGCGGCTGCCTGCTGCTGGCGGCGCTTTCCGAATTTCCGAATGCCGTAGGCCTCGGCGTCGATTCCAGCGAAAAGGCGCTCGCGGTGGCAGCCGAGAACGCGGAGCGCCTCGGGCTTGCCTCCCGCGTCGAGTTCGCGCGCGGCGACTGGCTCCGGGATCTTGGTGCGAGCTTCGATCTCGTCTTATGCAATCCGCCTTACATCGCGGAGGGCGAACGCGGCTTGCTCGCGCCCGAGGTCGTGCGTCACGATCCGCCGGCAGCGCTCTTCGCGGGCGCGGACGGCCTCGACGCTTACCGCGCGATCTTGCCCGATCTCGCGCAGGCGCTGGCGCCTGCAGGACGTGCGCTGTTCGAAATTGGCGCAGCGCAAGCCGCGGCGGTGTCGCGCCTGGCGCAGGAGTCGGGCCTCGTTGTCCTCGAAGTCAGGCGCGACATCGCCGGCCGCGACCGCTGCGTCGTGCTCGCCACGGGCTGACCGCCGCCCGACCGGTCATTCAACGATCGAGCTTGTGATACTCCTTGTTGGGCATCATGTCGGTCGTATAGGCCATACGGTTCGAGAAATTGTAGAACGCGACCGTCTCGCCGATGTCCCAGATGTCCTCCTCCGAGAAGCCGCAAGCGCGCAGCGCGTCGCGATCCGGCTCCTCGACCCGCCACGGCGTTTCGGTGAGCTTCCACGCGAAATCCAGCATCGCGCGCTGGCGTTTCGATAGTTCGGCCACGCGA
This sequence comes from uncultured Candidatus Odyssella sp., assembly GCA_964624265.1. Lineage (GTDB taxonomy): Bacteria > Pseudomonadota > Alphaproteobacteria > Bin65 > Bin65 > SBBV01. Next base: position 91 of record CAZUYG010000887.1, on the reverse strand, counting down.
TAGTTCATCACCAGCATCTCGCCGAGCTCCGGATCGCCCGAGAGCTTGCGCACGGCCTGGCCGTGCGCCACGAGGCAGTAGTAGCAGCGGT
>CAZUYG010000886.1:0-1870 GCA_964624265.1 uncultured Candidatus Odyssella sp. | reverse complement strand
CGTAGAGCCCCTTGCCGAGCAGACGCCACGATGCGCCCGCGTCGTCGCTGGCCCAGACGCCGCCGGTGGAAACGCCGACGCGCAGGCGATTCGGGTTCGCGGGATCGACGAGCACCGAGCTGAGGCCCGGCTGCTCGCCGCCGGCGACGCCGTTCCATTTCCGGCGCTCGGGCGCGCGCCACAGCGAATCGGCCAGCGACCAGCTCGCGCCGCCGTCGTCGGAGCGGAACAGGCCGCCGGGCATCGTGCCGGCCCACAGCCGGCCTTCGACGCCGCCGGTCTCGAGCGACCAGATCTTGCCGAGCGACCAGGGATGCGGATCGTCCTTCGCGTCGTCGGGCTTGGGCGGAAAGGCGGGGGCGGGCAGTTCGCGCCACGCGCCGCCGGAATCTCGGCGCCACAGCTTGGCGCCGAAATGGCCGAGGTCGAGCGCGGCAAGAAGCGCGTCGCCCGTGTCCAAAACCGCCGAAACCGGATCGCCGAGGAAATGCACGGCGGCGACGGCCCACGCGCCGTTGCGCCGCTCGAGTTCGAACAGCCCCTTGCGCGTTCCGACGTGAAGGCGATCCGCCATGGCTCCGTCTTCCCTCCGTTATCCGCCGGTCAGCGCCTGCAGCACGTAGATCTCGTCGCGCGCGCCGACCCTGTCGGAGAGTCGCGCGCGGTCGGCGATCGGCTCGCCGTTCACGTAGATCGAGACGTGCCGCCGCACCGCGCCCTGGTCGTCGAGGACGTAGCCGCGCAGCGCCGGGCGGGCGGCGAACACCGCGGCCAAGGCCTCGCCGACCGTCGCGCCGCCGACGTCGGCCGAAGGGGCCGCCATGAAGCGCTGGAGCGCGGAGGTGAAGGAGACTTTCGGCATCGGCGCGCCTTGACCAGTTAGGTTGGTATCAACATAATGGGCGCATGTCAAACGGGGCGCGGGTGCCGATCGCGGCGACGCATGCGGTGCGCGACACGTGCATCTGCCTGCACGTGCAGCGCGCGGCGCGCGCGCTGGCGCGGCGGTTCGACGAGGCGCTGCGTCCGGTGGGCCTCACGAACGGGCAGTTCTCGCTGCTGATGTCGCTGAACCGGCCGGCGCCGGCGCGCATGCGCCAGGTGGCGGAACTGCTGGCGATGGACCGCACGACGCTGACGGCGGCGCTGAAGCCGCTCGAGCGGCGCGGGCTCGTCACGGTGTCGGTGGACGAAAGCGACCGGCGCGGCCGGCGCCTCGGCCTCACGCCGGCGGGCCACAAGCGCCTGCGCGCCGCGCTGCCGGTCTGGCAGCGCGAACATGCGCGCCTCGACGCGGAGGCCGGCGCGAAGCAGACGAGCCTCGACCGGATGCGCGCAGATCTGCGCATCTTCGCGTGAGGAATCTGAATTTCGAGCGGGACGATGAGTTCGCGATGCGCACCGGCCAATCCGCTCGCCGCTACGACCAGCCCGCCGACATGCCGGTCCAGGCGCCGACGAAGTATGAGCTGGTCGTCAATCTCAAAACCGCGAAGGCGCTGGGTCTGAAGATTCCTGACGCCGTCCTGACGCGCGCCGACGAGGTTATCGAGTGAGGCGGCGGATCGCTTCCGCTGGCCGAAGTTCGTCGCTCGATCGCGCATATTCACTTCCGGGGCAGCAGCGGACAATCGCTTGCCGCCGCATGATGTCCGCGATTTGCCGAATGGCGGCATTCCGGACCAAAACCAGCGCGCAGCTACGTTTCCGGCAACCCCGCCTTACGGAGACCCTCTTCATATCTCGCAACGTCTTCCGGTCGCCGGTAGGGACCTAGCCTATCCCGTAGATTGCAAATGCGCAGCGCGGGCTCGAGCTGACGCAGCCAAGCCAGCATTTTTTGCGCTTGCTCCACGCGTCCTGCGAGCGC
>CAZUYG010000885.1:0-1879 GCA_964624265.1 uncultured Candidatus Odyssella sp. | reverse complement strand
GAGGCCGGCAGCCAGAAGGGCGCGCTGGCCGAGACGGTGAAGGCGCAGGTCGGCATCATGAAGGAGCAGGTGGATCACCACCTCTCGCGCGCTCGCATGGCGGCGCGGGCCGGGGTGCTGGGCGCGCGCACCAGCGTGATGCCGGTGCTGGAGGGGCTCGCGCGCACGCTCGAGAAGATTTACCGCGCGCGCGGCGTTTCGATCGCGCTCGAAGGCCCGCCCGAGATCGCGTTCCGCGGCGAGCGGCAGGACCTCGAGGAGATGCTCGGCAACCTGCTCGACAATGCGTGCAAGTTCGCGCAGTCGCGCGTCGCGGCCAAGGTGGCGCAGCGCGGCGAGGGGCGCCTCGTCCTCGAGATCGGCGACGACGGGCCCGGCGTGCCGGCGGATCAGCGCCGCGCCGTGCAGAAGCGCGGCGTTCGCCTCGACGAGCAGAAGCCGGGCAGCGGTCTCGGCCTTTCGATCGTGAAGGACATCGCCGAAATCTACGGCGGCAGCCTCACGCTCGACGAATCCCAGCTTGGCGGCTTGCGCGTGACGCTCGAACTCCCGCTCGCCGGCGGGATGGTGCCGCGAAAGGCGCGCTAGAAGAGTTCAGCGCGCAGCTTCTGCCGCAGCGCGTCGATCGGCAGGAGCCGGCCTTCGCGCTTGATGTGCCAGAACGCCCAGCCGTTGCAGGCGGGGGCGCCTTGCACGGCGGCGCCGACGCGGTGGATCGAGCCGGTGGTTTCGGCGCCGACGACGGTTCCGTCGGCACGCACCTTCGCGGTGTGGCGCTTGCGCTCGTCCGTGAGGATTTCGCCGGGCTCGATGAGGCCGCGCTCGACGAGCCAGCCGAACGGAATGCGCGGTTGCTCGCGCTTGCTCGCCGGCATCAGCAGCGAAGGATCGGCGATCGGCTCCACGGCCGCGATGCGCTTCTCGGCGGCGTCGGCATAGGCGTCGTCGCGCTCGATGCCGATCCAGCGGCGGCCGAGCCGCTTGGCCACCGCGGCGCTGGTGCCGCTGCCGAGGAACGGATCGATGACGAGATCGCCGGGCTTCGTCGCCGCCGCCATGATGCGCATCAGCAGCGCCTCCGGCTTCTGCGTCGGATGCAGCTTCTTGCCCGATGGATCCTTGAGCCGCTCGCCGCCGGCGCAGATCGGCAGGAACCAGTCGCTGCGCATCTGCAGGTCGTCGTTGGCGGCCTTGAGCGCCTCGTAATTGAACGTGTAGCGCGCCTCGGGGTCGCGCGCGCACCACAGCAGGGTCTCGTGCGCGTTGGTGAAGCGCGTGCCCTTGAAATTCGGCATCGGGTTGGCCTTGCGCCACACGATGTCGTTGATGAGCCAGAAGCCCATGTCCTGCAGCACGGCGCCGACGCGGTAGATGTTGTGATAGGAGCCGATCACCCACAGCGAACCGGCGGGTTTCAGCACGCGGCGCACGGCGCCGAGCCAGGCGCGCGTGAACGCATCGTAGGATGCGAAATCGCTGAAGCGGTCCCAGGCGGCGTCGACGCCGTCGACGCGGCTGTTGTCGGGCCGGTGCAATTCGCCGCCGAGCTGGAGATTGTAGGGCGGATCGGCAAAGCAGAGATCGGCGCACTCGGCCGGCAAGGATTCGAGCGCGGCGACGCAATCGCCGCGCAGGACGCGGTTCGCTTGCAGTTCGGACATGACGGCTCCCCGATGTCCGCCGCAATGCTGCGGGCGCCGCGGCGGAGACTCAACCTTTTATGAGTCCCCGCGGATTCCGCGTCAAGAGTCAGAGGCTTAGGGGCTAGTCGGCGGCGCTCGCCAACGCCAGCTCAAGCTGCGCGACCGGCGCAAAATGTGCGCGGTGAAGCGGCGTCCGCCCCAAGCGCTTGAGGCCGGCCAGATGCTCGGCCGTGCCG
>CAZUYG010000884.1:0-1886 GCA_964624265.1 uncultured Candidatus Odyssella sp. | reverse complement strand
ACCTGCCGTGATCGAGATGGCGGCTGGTGACACGACTGCTTGGTCTACCCCCTGTTGGAGCAGCCGACGGCGAGCACGAGTAGCACGGGGGCAAGCGGTGCGATTTTCATAGGATGTCTCCCAAGAGTCGAGATGCGCTGTTCTAGCGAAGGGTTGGCGGGACGGTTCGAGGGCCATCTAACGAGTTTGCGACTGGTCGCCGGTTGTGCTGGCCGGGTCGGCCGCCTCGGCCCGCTCCGCGCAGCGCTTGCAGATCCCCAAGCTTCCACAGCGGTAGCAATAGCTGGTCTTGCAGATTCGGCAGGTCGCCAGGTTCTCGTCGTCGTAGCTTTCGCAGCAAATACCGCAATAGTCTCTCATGGCTCCTCCGGGAAATCGGGTGATTGTGGATGGTTGCGGAACCTCGGCGAACCGATGCGGGTTCACGCGAGCCGTTTGGCTTAATTTCGGTAGACGGACGAGGGGCGGAATTTTGTCGCACGCGGTCGCGGTTCGCTGCGCGATCATTGTTCCGCCGCGCCGGGCGACGTGGGTTTCGGTGGCTGGCCCGCCGCCGAGCGTCCGGCGGTGCCGTGGGGATTCGTCACGCGCGGCGGACCCGCGACAAATATCGGCAGCGCGTCCGTCTGAGGGAGCGAACGGCGCGCGGTTTCCGAGCGCCATCGGCGCATCGAACGCTTGGCCCGCTGGCGGACGCCAGCCGGTTGGGTGGTGTCCTCGAATTCGGGGGCCGGGCCGATGCGGTTACCGGAGCCGGGGCGAGGAGGCTTTCGTGGAGTTATTGAAGAAGAGTCGCTTGTTGAGTTTTTTGCCGACGCGGTTCCGGAGGGCCGGGACGCACGCGCCGGCGGCGGTCGAGAGTCCGGCGCCGGGTTTCGACGAGTATGCCGAGCAAGCCGAGACGGCTTGCCGGGCGGGCCGACGGGCCGAAGCCGAGCGGGCCACGCGCGCCGCGCTGGAGGCCGCCGATGCGGCGTGCGGCCCGGCTTATCCGGCCGTCGCCGTCGCCATTTTTCTAAACAGCTTGGGGCAGGCATTCCAAGCGCAGGGCCATTACGCCCAAGCCGAGCGGCATTTTCGCCACGCCATCGCGGTTGCAGAAAAGATCGACGATCCCGATCATGTGTTAACCGCCGTCGGGTTGGTCCAGTTGGGCAAGCTGTTCGAGGCGCAGGATCGCCACGGCGACGCCGAGCCGCTGCTGCGCCGCGCTCAGGCGATTCTGGAAGAAGTTTATGGGGCCGACCATCCCGATATGGCCATCTGTCGCGGCAATCTGGTTCGGGTGCTGCGCGCTCAAGCGACGGCGCTCGGCGAGCGGGCCGAGTGGTTGATGAGGCAGGGCCGCTATCGCGAGGCCGAGCCGTTGTGCCGACGCGCCCTGAGCCTCGCCGAGGAAGTGCCCGACGCCGATCCGCGCTCCATCGGCCACAAGCTCGATAGCCTGGCGGATGCGTTGCAGGGGCAAGGCCGCTTCGAGGCCGCCGAGCCGTTTTGTCGCCGCGCCCTCGCCCTCAAGGAGCGCGTTTTCGGCATCCGCGATGTGGATGCGGGGCGTGGGCTGAGCCGCTTGGCGGGGGTGCTGCACGATCAGGGGCGCGTCGCCGAGGCCGAGCCGCTTTATCGCCAGGCGCTGGCGATTCTCGAACCGGGGCTGGGCTACGCTCACGCCGATACGATGGCGTGTTTGCATCACCTGGTCGAGTTGTTGCGCGCCCAGGGCCGCATCACCGAAACGGCGGCGCTGTGCCGCCGCGCGCTGGACGCCTGGCGGTGGCAGATGCGTTGAGTTTTTCATGGTCGGCCGTGGTCGGCCGGAATCGCCCCGCTGGCGGGCGCGGTTCGCCGTCCACAATCATCGGTTGAAATGATGCGATTTCGAGCAA
>CAZUYG010000883.1:0-1888 GCA_964624265.1 uncultured Candidatus Odyssella sp. | reverse complement strand
GCCGGACCTACACCGAAATGCTCGGGGAAAACACGGAAAGCCGATGATCCGCTCGACCATGCAGCGCGTGCCGCTCTCGCTGAACCAGATCCTGGAGCGGGCGGGGCGCCTGTTCCCCGGCTCCGAGATCGTGAGCCGGCTCCCCGACAAGTCGCTCGTGCGCCACCGCTTCGCGGAGTTCTACACGCGCGCGCGGAAGCTCGCGGCCGGCTTGCAGGCGATGGGTCTCAAGAAGGGCGACCGCGTCGCCACCTTGTGCTGGAACCATTACGCGCATCTCGAAGCCTATTTCGGCATCCCGGCCGCGGGCGGCGTGATGCACACGCTGAACCTGCGCCTTGCGCCCAGCGAAATCGCGTGGATCGCGAACCACGCGCAGGACCGCTTCCTCATCGTCGACGACGTGCTACTGCCTTTGCTCGAGCAGTTCCGCGCGCAGGTGAATTTCGAGAAGATCATCGTCGTGCCGCTCACCAAGGCGCGCGTGAACGCCCCCTTCATCGACTACGAAGCGTTTCTCGCCGCGGCGCCCGAAAAATTCGATTACGCGCCGCACGAGGAAGATGACCCGATTGCGATGTGCTACACCTCGGGCACCACCGGCCGGCCCAAGGGCGTCGTCTATTCGCACCGCTCGACGGTGATTCACACGCTGATGGCCAACCAGCCCGATCACTGGGGCCTCGCCGCGAAAGACAGCGTGTGCGCGGTCACGCCGATGTTCCACGCGAATTGCTGGGGCATTCCCTATGCCTGCGCGATGCTCGGCGTGAAGCTCGTGTTTCCGGGCCCGCATCTTCATCCCGAAGACCTGCTCGATCTTTTCGCGAAAGAGCGCCCCACCTATGTGCTCGGCGTGCCCACGATCTGGCTCACGATGGCGCAGCTGCTCGAATCGCAGCCGGAGAAATTCAAGCTGCCGCCCGGCATGCGGATGCTCGTTGGCGGCGCCGCGGTGCCCGAATCGCTGATCCGCACCTATGCCAAGCACGGCGCGCATGTCACGCAAGGCTGGGGCATGACCGAGATGAGCCCGGTCGGCAGCATCGCCTATGTGAAGCCGGAGCTGCAGGCGAGCGCCGACGCGGACACGCGCTTCAAGCTCTACGCCACGGCCGGGCTGCCGGCGCCGATCATGGACATCCGCATCGTCGGCGAGAACGGCGAGGCGCAACCCTGGGACGGCAAGAGCGTCGGCGAAATCCAGGTGCGCGGGCCGTTCATCACCGGCGGCTATCACGCCACGCCCACCGAGCCCGAGAAATTCACCGCCGACGGCTGGCTGCGCACCGGCGACGTCGCCGCGATCGACGCCAACGGCTACATCCGCATCAGCGACCGCACGAAGGATCTCATCAAGTCGGGCGGCGAGTGGATCAGCTCGGTCGAGATGGAAAACGCGCTGATGGCGCATCCGGCGATCCAGGAAGCCGCCGTCATCGCCATCGCCGACGCGAAATGGGGCGAGCGCCCGCTGGCCTGCGTGGTGACGAAGCCCGGCAAGAGCGCCACGGCCGACGATCTCCGCGCGCACCTCGCCGGCAGCTTCGCCAAGTGGCAATTGCCCGACCGCGTCGAATTTCTCGACGCGATCCCGCGCACCTCCACGGGAAAATTCTGGAAGGCGAAGCTGCGCGAGCGGTTCAAATAACGCTGGCGGCGAATACCCTCACTTCCCATGCGCCAAAGAGCGCATGGGCCCCTTCTCTCCCACTTCGTGGGAGAGAAAAGACAGTGCGCGCGTCGGATCAATCTCTTCTCTCTCTCTCTCCCGCGGAGCGGGAGAGAAGGGGCCCAATCGCGCCACTTGGGCGCGATTGGGAAGTGAGGGCCGGCGCCGCAGACGCTATTTGAACCGCTCGCGCAGCTTCGCCTTCCAGAATTTTCC
>CAZUYG010000882.1:0-1893 GCA_964624265.1 uncultured Candidatus Odyssella sp. | reverse complement strand
ACGCGGCACCGGCAAAACCGACGTCGGTATTGCCAAAGCGCAGTACCGGGCTGTCCTTGAGCGCGCCGGCGACCGCGCCGGCCAGCGTCACCTCGAGCCCGTCGAGAATCCAGGTCACCCCGAGCGCAATCACGACCCGCGTGTGAAAGCCGCTCCACGGCAGCCGGTCGAGCCGCGCGGGCACGTCGGTTTCGATGATGCGCGTCGCGGACTTGGCGGATTGATGCATCGGGCAAAAGCGCGTGGACGGATGACGAACGGGCGCAGGCGAGGTTTCGCTTCGAAGCTATCGCGCGATGCCGGCTTCGACGGCTGCACCGCGGCGTCGCGCCGGATTGACCGCGGGACCACGCTGCCGCTGGCTGAGGGCCTTCTGCGGGAAGAACCACCATGCCGCATCGCGCACGCGCCTGTCTGTTCGGAATTCTGCTGATCCTCGGAACGATCCCGGCCGCCGCCCAAGATGCCGCCGACCGCCTCATCGTGCCCGGCCAGCGCGCGGGCGCGATCGGCATGGCCACGAAGCCGGCGGATCTTCCGCGGCTCTACGGCGCCGAAAATCTCAAATACGGGAAGGCCGACGGTTCGGACGAGGACGTGTTCGAGGGCATCAAGATCTTCGCCGGAACCGCCGACGAATTCCGCGTGCTGCCGACGCGCGACCGCCGGCAGATATCGTTTCTGCGTTTCGAACGGCCGGGCGGAACCTGGCGCACGGCCGAGGGCATTCGCGTCGGCCTCACGCCCGCCGAGCTGGAGCAGATCATCGGCGGGCCTTTCCGGCTTTACGGATTCCACTGGCAATATGGCGGCCTCGTGACCCTGCGCGACAATCCGGGCCGCAGGCTGCACAAGGGGCTCGTCATCGCGTTCACGCCGCAAAGGCAGGCGTCGCAGGCGGACGAAGCCGAAATATCGGGTGACCGTCTCATCAGCTCGCGGCACCCGGCGCTCGAACGGGTGGACGCGCGCATCGGCGTCCTCATCCTGAACTTTCGCGACCGCACCTGGGGCGCGGTGAACTGACGCCGGCATCACGCGCCATCACGGGAAATTTGCTATCGCGTGAGCGGCCGGCCCGGCGATAACGGCATTCGCGGCGGGCGCGGTTACGGCATTGCATTCATGGCACCCTGGCAGGACACACGCGGACGGTTCGCGCCGCTGAAAGCGCTCGCCTTCGCGGCCCTTTTCGTTCCGGCGGCGTGGCTGCTCTACGGCTTCTTCGCGCGCACGCTCGGGCCGCGCCCGCTGACCGAAATCATCCACGTCAGCGGCGATTGGGCGATCCGCCTGCTGCTCATCACGCTGGCGATCACGCCGCTGCGGCAGGTGCTCGGCTGGACCGGCCTGATCGCGCTGCGGCGGCGGACGGGCGTCGCGGCGCTCGCCTATGCCGGCCTGCATCTCGCGGTCTACGTCGCCGACGTCTCGTTCGATCTCGGCAAGGCCGCCAGCGAGATCTGGCTGCGCTCGTATCTGACGATCGGTTTCGTCGCTTTGCTGGCGCTGATCCCGCTCGGCGTCACCTCGACCAATGCGATGATGCGGCGCCTCGGGGGCAAGCGCTGGCGGCGGCTGCATCAGGCGAGCTACGCCATCGCGGTGCTGGCGGTCGTGCACTTCTTCTGGCAGTCGAAGCTGGACATCCGCGAGCCGGTCATCGTGGCCGGGCTCTTCCTTTGGCTGATGGCGTTCCGCCTGCTGCCGAAGGCCGCACAGCGCGGTGCAACGATGCTCGCGGCCATGGCGGCGCTCGCCGCGACGGCCGCTGCGCTGACCGCGCTGATCGAGGCGCTTTACTACAACCTGCGCGTCGGCGCGCCGCTGCTGCGCGTGCTGGAAGCCAATCTCGGTTTCGACAACGGGGCGAGCGCGGCCATGATCGTGCTG
>CAZUYG010000881.1:0-1895 GCA_964624265.1 uncultured Candidatus Odyssella sp. | reverse complement strand
CGGCCCGGTCATCGCCCGCGCCGGCGATCTCGCCGCGATCCTCACCAACCTGCAGGCGCGCGACGTTCTGTTCATCGACGAGATCCACCGGCTGAACCCGGCCGTGGAGGAAATCCTCTACCCGGCGATGGAGGATTTTCAGCTCGACCTCATCATCGGCGAAGGGCCGGCAGCGCGCTCCGTGCGCATCGATCTGCCGCCGTTCACGCTGGTGGGCGCCACGACGCGCGCCGGGCTGCTGACGACGCCGCTGCGCGAACGCTTCGGGATTCCGCTGCGGCTCGATTTCTACGGCGCGGAAGACCTCGCGAAGATCGTATCGCGCGGGGCCAAGCTGCTCGGCGCGCCGCTCGAGCCCAAGGCCGCGGCCGAGATCGCGCGCCGGTCGCGCGGCACGCCGCGCGTGGCCGGCCGCCTGCTGCGCCGCGTGCGCGATTTCGCAGCGATAGACGGGAATGGCGCGATCACGCTCGCCGCCGCGCAGGCCGGCCTGGCGCGGCTCGACATCGACGACCGCGGCCTCGACACGATGGACCGGCGCTATCTGCGCTGCATCGCGGAGACTTATGGCGGCGGGCCCGTCGGCGTCGAGACGATCGCGGCCGTGCTCTCCGAGCAGCGCGACATGGTGGAAGACGTGATCGAGCCGTACCTGATCCAGACCGGGCTCGTGCAGCGCACGCCGCGCGGCCGCATGATCACGCAGCAATGCTGGGCCTATCTCGGGATCGACGCCCCGAGCCCCGCCTCGTCGCGCCAGCTCGACCTGCTCGGCGAACCGCAAGACGGCGCCGACGACGGCGAGTGAACTGCATCGCAGCGGCGCATCCGGAACCACGCCAGGATGCCGCGCCGCTTTGCTGAGACGCTTTGCCTCGCAGAGACACGGCCGCAACGCCGAGAGGAACGTTCCATGCATCACGCTCCGATATCCCGCCGCTTCGCGCTGCTCGCGGCGGCGTCCGCGCTCGCCGTGGGCGCCGCGCCCGCCGTCGCCGCGGGAGACACGAGGTTCCTCATCGTGCCCGGCAAGAGCTTCGGGGCGATCGGGAAGACCACGACGCTGGCCCAGATCGAGAAGGCCTACGGCAAGGCGAATGTCCGCGTGCGCACCGTGCAGCCGCCCCACGCCGACCTTCCGAAACAGCGCGCCGCCGTGATTTTCGCCGGCACGCCCAACGAAGCGGTGGCGCTGCTCGCGGAGCGCGGCAACCGCGTCGAAGGCGTCTATGTCGAAAAGGCCGGCGGCAAGTGGGCCACGAAGGAAGGGCTGCGCGTGGGCCTTCCCGTCGAAGAGATGGAGCGCCTCTACGGCGGACCGTTCGCGATCACCGGCTTCGGGCAGGACGGCGGCGGCGCCGTCGATCGCGCGCCCCCGTAAGCGCCCGCGCGCGACCTCTACCTTCGCCGGACGCCCGGGCGCTCCGGCGAGGCGCCGGAGGCGGACAATGCGGTGCTCAACGGCGAGAAGGGCTTCCGCTCCGATCATCCGGCGGCGCGCCGCGCCCGGTTGAAGGTGAGCGTGATCTGGTGGCAGCTCGGTTAGCCGCAGGCGTTACGGGAACGCGGCGGAAACTCGACCGTTTGTATCGCAGGTCCACTCCTGCGGTGTAACCCCCATGCTCTACTGGTCGCTTGTTTTCCTCCTCGTGTCGCTGGTCGCGGCGCTGTTCGGTTTCGGCGGCATCAGCGCCGCAGCCGCCGATGTCGCGCGCATCCTGTTCTTCGTCTTCATCGTGCTGTTCATCCTGAGCCTCGTGTTCGGGCTCGCACGACGGCGCAGGGTCTAGGACACGATCCGAACCGCCGTTTACGTCGCTCCGCGACCGGCGCGATTGCCGGCATCGCGCTCGCGCGCGCCGATCCGCATCACGGTCAGATATGAGCCGGCGCTT
>CAZUYG010000880.1:0-1897 GCA_964624265.1 uncultured Candidatus Odyssella sp. | reverse complement strand
GCCCGCCGGCGCGCGGAATGGCCCGAAAACGCGCAATCCGGGCCCGATTCAGAAACAGTTAACCATGTCACGCAAGGGCCAACTAACCGTATCCCGTGAGCGGGCATTAAGGCCGTCGGCCGTACTCCTCTCCCCGCACGATGCAGTGCTCGTAGGGGAGTTCGTTCGATGTCTTTCGGTTTTTCACGCGGCGCCTGGGGTTCGATCACCGCCGCCGCCCTTCTCGCCGGTGCCGCGCTCGCCGCGCCGGCCATGGCCGCCGATCCGGTGCCGGCCGCCCAAGTCCGCCTCTTCGGAAGCAGCGAGAACGTCAATCACGACATCTCGCCGTTTCCGAAGTGGACGGCCGTGCTCGCCCGCTATGCCCGCGAGCGCCATCTCGAAGACGCGCCCTGCTCCGGCGGCGCCTGCCACCTCCAGGCCTGGAAGGCGTTCGTCGAGACGCTGCGCGGCAAGGACCGGCTGACGCAGCTGCGCGCGGTCAATGCCTACGCGAACCGGATCCCGTATCGCTCCGACCTCGACCGCCACGGCGTGGCCGACTACTGGGCGACGCCGCGCGAAACCTTCGCCAGCTCGGGCGATTGCGAAGACTACGCGATCATCAAGTATCTCTCGCTCAAGAAGCTCGGCTGGTCGGCCAGCGAGCTGCGCATCGTCGTGCTGAAGCACGAGGTCCGCAACGAGCTCCACGCGGTGCTCGTCGCCTACGTCAACGGCACGGCCTACGTGCTCGACAATCTGATCCCCGACGTGCGCGAGCACGCCGCGATCCGCTACTACCGCCCGATCTTCTCGATCAACGAGGCGGCCTGGCACTTTCACCGCGACTGGAACCCGGGCAGCGTTTCGCCGCTCGCCGCCGCCGAGCCGCGCAACCCCATGGGCGCCGCCCGCACGCTGCCGGCGGAAGCGCCGGCCGCCGAGCCCGCCCAGCAGGTCGAATCGGCCCCGCTGCCGCCGGCCTTCGACACGGTGCGCACCGCGCCGCGCCGGGCCTACGCGCCCGCGCTGGTTCGCCCGGCCGCGCGCTCCTATGCCGGCAACGCGCGGGAAAGCCTCGCCGAGCTCTTCACCAACGCCGGCCGCGTCCGCTGAAATTCCCCCGAGCGGCGGCCGGCGCTCCCCCGAAGGCCGGCCGCCCCTCGAAGGGCCGCGCGCTCCCCCGAGCGCGCGGCTTTTCGTTTGGGCACGCGCGATTCTGGGAAATTCCGCTACGTCCGACGGTCGAATTGGGCCCCGCGGGAAACGGCTTCACCGTTGGCTGCGTAATCACATTGGGGAAAGCGAAGGGGGCAGACGTGCCGGGGGCCCATGCGGGGAGGACGCGCCGGTTCTTGCGGCGCGCGGCGCCGGCGGCCATAGCCGCACTGGCGTTCGCCGTTGCGGGCGATGCGGCGCTCGCGCGGCGCGATCCGGCGCCAGAGCCCGCGGCGCTCGCCGTGCCGGCCGATCTGTTCGGCGCCGGCGAAATCGCGCATCCGCCCGCCACCGATTTCGCGAAATGGACCGATACGATGGCGCGCTACGAGCGCGAGCGCCGCCAGGAAAAGGCGCTGTGCGAGGCCGGCGATTGCGCGCTCGTCCGCTGGCGCGAATTCCTCGAAACGCTGCGCGGGCAGGACGCCGCGGCGCAGCTCCGGGCCGTCAACGCCTATTTCAACCGCCTGCCCTATCGCACCGATATCGAGAACTACGGCGCCGAGGACTACTGGGCGACTCCGCGCGAGCTGTTCGCGCGCGGCGGCGATTGCGAAGACTACGCGATCGCGAAATACCTCTCGCTGCGCGCGCTGGGCTGGCCCGCCGCGCGCCTGCGCGTCGCCGTGGTGCACGACAATGCGCGCGATCTCGTCCACGCGGCGCTGATCGCCTATCACGGCGCCAACGCCTATGT
>CAZUYG010000879.1:0-1898 GCA_964624265.1 uncultured Candidatus Odyssella sp. | reverse complement strand
CACGACGCCGTCGCCTGGGGCTTCGCGCGCGCCGCCGACGCGCGCGGCGTCGACATCATCCAGAACTGCGAGGTCACCGGCTTCGTGTTCGAGCGGGGCCGCGCCGTCGGACTCGAGACGACGCGCGGCCGCATCGGGGCCGGCCGGATCGGCCTCGCCGCGGCCGGGCATCAGAGCGTGCTCGCCGCGATGGCCGGGTTCCGGCTGCCGCTCGTGACCTACGCGCTGCAGGCCTTCGTCTCGGAGCCGCTCAAGCCCTGGCTCGACACGGTGCTGCTGTCGCCCGCGACCGGCGTCTACGCCAGCCAGTCCGACAAGGGCGAGATCGTGCTGGGCGGCGCGCTCGACCTCTATCCGTCCTACGCCCAGCGCGGCAACCTGCCGACGGCCGAGCACGTCGTCGCCGGGTTCCTCGAGCTGTTCCCGTCGCTGTCGCGCACGCGCTTCATGCGGCAATGGGCGGGCATGACCGACGTGGTGCACGATTCCTCCCCGATCATCGGCAAGTCGCCGGTCGAGGGAATCTGGCTCAACTGCGGCTGGGGCACCGGCGGATTCAAGGCCATTCCCGCCGGCGGCTGGACCTTCGCGCACACGATCGCCACCGGCACGCCGCACCCGCTCGTCGCGGCCTTCGGCCTCGACCGCTTCGCGACCGGCGCGCTCGTCGACGAGGCCGCGGCCTCGGGGATCGCGCACTGATGCTGCGGATCCCCTGCCCCCATTGCGGGCCGCGCGACGAAACGGAGTTCGTCTGCGGCGGCCAGACCCACATCGCGCGGCCCGCCCCGCCGGAGCGCGTCAGCGATGCCGAGTGGGCGCGCTACCTCTTCGAGCGCGACAACCCGAAGGGTCTCCATTACGAGCGCTGGCTGCACCGGCACGGCTGCGGCCAGTGGTTCAACGTCGCGCGCGACACCGTCACCCACGAGGTCCGCGCGGTGTACGGGCTGCTCGAATCGAAGCCGAGGCTGCCATGAGCGGGACGCGGCGCCCATGACCGGCTTCCGCCTCGCCGCCGGCGGCCGCATCGATCGGGCGCGCCGGATCGGCTTCACCTTCGACGGCACGCGCTACCACGGCTACGCGGGCGACACGCTCGCCTCCGCCCTGCTGGCGAACGGCGTGTCGACGGTCGGCCGAAGCTTCAAGTACCACCGCCGGCGCGGCGTGTTCGCGGCCGGCGCGGACGAGGCCAATGCGATCGTCACGGTCGGCGACGGCGCGCGCGCCACGCCGAACCTGAAGGCGACCCAGGTCCCACTCTACGAAGGGCTCGTCGCGCGCAGCGTCAACGCCTGGCCTTCCGCGGCGTTCGATGTCGGCGCGCTCGTGGGCGCCGTCGGGCGCTTCCTGCCCGCCGGTTTCTACTACAAGACCTTCATGCGGCCGGACTGGCACCTGTTCGAGCCGACGATCCGCCGCGCGGCCGGTCTCGGCGCCGCACCGCGCGCACCCGATCCCGATCGCTACGAGCAGATCAGCGCGCATTGCGACGTGCTCGTCGTCGGCGCCGGGCCGGCGGGGCTCGCGGCGGCATTGCATGCGGCACGGGCCGGCGCCCGGGTCATGCTCGTCGACGAGCAGGCCGAGGCCGGCGGGCGGCTCCTCGCGGATGGCGCGACGATCGACGACGCGCCCGCAGCCGACTGGATCGCGCGGGTCGAGGCCGAGCTCGCGGCTTGCGACGATGTCGTCCGCCTGCCGCGCACGACGGTGTTCGGCTACTACGACCACAACCTCCTGGGCGCCTACGAGCAGATCGCCCTGCCCGGCGCGCCGTCCCCGGCGCAACGGGCCGCGGGGCGGCTCTGGCGGATCCGCGCGCGCCGCGTCGTGCTGGCGACCGGCGCGTTCGAGCGTCCGCTCGTGTTCGCCGACAACGATCTGCCCGGCGT
>CAZUYG010000878.1:0-1898 GCA_964624265.1 uncultured Candidatus Odyssella sp. | reverse complement strand
AAGAGCGACCGCTGCGTGCTGTTCAACTGCGCCGACGCGCGGAAATATCCTTTACCCGACGCGGGCACGGCGCTCGACCGCCACAAGCCCATCGAATACGCGCGACTCTAGCTCACCGGATCGAAATGTTGATCGACACGGCGTCGAGAACGAGGCGCGTGCCGACGTTCAGGAGCAGCACGGCGCCATCGAGATAGACGTAGCGGTAGCCGTAGGGCGGCGGCGTCAGGCGCGCGTAGAGATCTTGCGGCACGGCATGCCAGCCGACTCCGGGCGCCAGAGGCTGCCCCACGTTCCAACGCTTCGCTTGGCCGGGCGGCAAACAGCCATTGTTTTTCTTGGCCAGACCGGGCGGGCAGTGCCCGGCGCCGATGCGCCGACCGTAATAGGCCTGGATCGCGGCATGGTCATTCGAGCCGAATTTCCTGGCATGGCCCGGCGGGCCGCCGGGCCCCTTGCCGGGCGGTCCGGCGTGCCAATCCTTGTCGTGACCCTTGCCTTTGTTGGGATTTCCCCCTTTGTCTGCCATCGCCGCCGACGGCAGCACAAAAGCCAGAAGCAGCGCTAGCGAGGTGGAAATTCGCATGCTTGTCTCCTCGGAGAACGCCCGATAGCCCCACACGTGAGGCGTCGTGTAGCTTACATACGTCTGAAATATTAAGAACGCTTCGTCCCGGAGGAAAAATTCGATGCGCGACGTCTATGTCATCGGCGCCTTCACGACGCCGTTCGGCCGCTTCCACAACCGCTCCTACAAGGACCTGACGCGCGAGGCCTATCTCGGCGCCATCGCCGATGCCGGTATCGAAAAGGGCGAAGGCATCGAATTCGCCTATTTCACGAATTGCGGCATGTGGGTGGACAATCAGGCCTGTATCCGCGGGCAGGTGTGCTTCACGCCGCTGGTGCGCGAGGGCCTGTTCCCCGAGCGCGTGCCGATGATCAACGTCGAGGGCGGCTGCGCCTCGGGCCAGATGGCGCTGCACAGCGCCTGGAAAGACATCCTCTCCGGCCAATCGGAGATGACGCTCGCGATCGGGGTGGAGAAACTCTACAACCCCGACCATCCCGAGAAGACGATGAACGCCTACAAGGCCGGCATCGACAATTTCGATGTGGCCGATTGGGAAGACTACTACACCAAGGCGGCGGCCAAGGGCGGCGTGAAATTCGAGCCCGGCCCGAACCGCACGATCTTCATGGACACCTACGCGCTGCAAGCCGCGTATCACATGAAGAAATACGGCACCACGCAGCGCCAATTCGCGATCGCGGCCGCCAAGAACCACGCGAACGGCGCCAAGAATCCGAAATCGCAATACAAGTTCAGCCTCACGCCGGAGCAGGTGCTGGCCGACCGCGCGGTGACGTTTCCGTTCACGCGCGCGATGTGCGCGCCGGTCGGCGACGGCGCGGCGGCGCTCGTGCTGTGCTCGGCCGAGAAGCTCGCCGAGATGCCGGCGCCGGTGCGCGAACGCGCGGTGAAGGTGAAGGCAAGCGCCATGACCGGCGGCAAGTTCCGCGATCTCGACGAGCCCGGCCTCTCGCAGCTCGCGGCGAAGAAAGCCTATGCGATGGCCGGCGTGAAGCCTTCGGATATCGACCTCGCCGAAGTGCACGACGCCACCTCGTTTTGCGAGGTCTATCAGGCCGAAATGCTCGGCTTCTGCGAGGAGGGCCAGGGCGGCAAGCTCGTGGAAGCCGGCGAAACCGCGATCGGCGGGCGCATCCCGATCAACACCTCGGGCGGCCTCGTCTCGAAGGGCCATCCGGTCGGCGCCACCGGCCTGTCGATGCTGGCCGAGCTTGCGACCCAGCTGCGCGGCGAGGCCGGCGAGCGGCAGGTGAAAGGCGCCGCGCTTGCATTGGCCGAAAACGCCGGCGGCGTGATCGGCTTC
>CAZUYG010000877.1:0-1902 GCA_964624265.1 uncultured Candidatus Odyssella sp. | reverse complement strand
GATCTGCTTCTGCGCCTCGCCGAGGCGCTCGCGCACGGTCGCGGCGCTGCCGACGATGAACATGCCCTGCTCGTCGAGCATTTCGAGCGTCATGTCGATCGACATGCCGGCTTTGGCGGCGGCTACGCGCTTCATCGAGCCCATCGAGAGGTAGCCGGGCGGCAGCAGCATCTCGAACGGCATCTTCGCGAACTTGTTGCGGAAGGCCTCGATGTGCGGCCGCGACTCGCGTTTCGCGATCTCGTCGGACTCGGCGACATAGACCGGAATGGCCCATCCGAGCTGGTCGCCCGAGGCCTCGTAGCCGTATTTCTCGGCCTGGTCGCGATACATCTTGAGGAAGCGCGCCACCGCCGCCGCCGGGCTGAAGGTTTGCAGGTAGGTGTATTTGCGCGACGGGTGCGACGCCCACTCGATCGTCTCCTGGCTGCCCTGCGACGGGATCCAGATCGGCGGGTGCGGCTGCTGGTAGGGCCGTGGCCAGACGTTGACGTAGTCGAAATGATAGTGCTTGCCGGCGAAGCGGAACGGGCCGGGCTCGGTCCAGGCGCGGATGATGAGGTCGTGCGCCTCGTGGAAGCGCTCGTGCGACCAGATCGGGTTCACGCCGGTCGCGTGATATTCGGCGCCGATGCCGCGCACGAAGCCGGTGATCAGCCGCCCGCCGGTGATCGTATCGATCATCGCGTGCTCTTCGGCGAGCCAGAGCGGATTGTCGCGCAGCGGAATGGCGCTGCCGAGGATGAGGATCTTCGCGTTCTTGGTCCGCCGCGACAGCGCCGACGCGATCACGATCGGCGAGGGCATCATGCCGTAAGCGGTCTGGTGGTGCTCGTTGCAGCCGATGCCGTCGAAGCCGAGCGTATCGGCGAATTCGAGTTCGTCGAGATAGCGGTTGTAGAGCGCGTGGCCCTTCTCGCGGTCGTAATAGGTGTTGGGCAGTTTCACCCAGCTCGTATCGTGCTTCTCCGTGTAGGAAAGGTCGAGGTCGGCGTAGGGCATCAAATGGAAGAAGTAGAATTTCATGGCCGGCGCTCCTGGCAGAAGGCCGCGGCGACGCGGACGAACTCGTCGGTCTTCTCGATGTGGGGCATGTGCCCGCACTCGGGAATGATCGTGACGCGCGCGTTCGGGATCAGCCCGGCGAAGGCCTGCGCATAGGCGACCGGCACGAGCTTGTCTTCGCGGCCCCACACGATGTGCGTCGGCACGTCGATCCGGTGCAGCCACTTCTCGAGATCGGGGTTGAAGAAGCGCGGCTGCCAGGCGAGGCGCGCCGTGGCGTAGTTGTTCTTCATCATCACGTCGGCCTCGGCCTCGGTGGGCTGCGCGGCCAGCATCTGTTCGGCGATCGCCTGATCGTAGAAGAGGTTGCGCGCACGCTCTTCGGGGCTCCAGAGAAACATGTCGCCCACCGGCACGTCGGGAATGCGCAGGCCGACCGGGCAGCTGACGGTCAGGGTCTTGAGCGCGTGGGTGCTGCGAATCGCGATCTCGAGCGCCGTCCAGCCCCCGAGCGACGATCCCATCAGATGCAGGTCGCGCAGTCCGAACGCCTTGATGAAATCGAGATAGAAATAGGCGAGGTCGCCCACCGATTCGAGCCACGGCGGCGTGTCCGAAACGCCAAAACTCGGGTGCTCGGGCACGATCAGGTCGAAATGCCGCGAGAGCCGTTCCATGAACGGCAGCCACGCGCCGGCACCGGCGGCGCCGTGCAGGTAGAGCATCGGCGTGCCTTCGCCGGCGCGCATCAGGCCGATCTTGCATCCGCGCAGTTCGACCGTCGTCTTCGTCGCCGGCATCGGCGCACCTTGCGTTGCGGAATGTATTGCTGGGCGCCCGGGTGCGCTCTGTCAACGCGCGCCGGCGCGTCGCGCCGCCCTTTTGCGCCGTGCGCCG
>CAZUYG010000876.1:0-1910 GCA_964624265.1 uncultured Candidatus Odyssella sp. | reverse complement strand
GGCTGCTTAGCAAGGACAATCTCGCCCGCTTCGCAGCGGCGGCGCGCGAGCGCCTGCACGGGCAGGACGCGGCCCTGCGCAAGGGCTATCTGCGGCAGTTTATCGAGCGGGTCGAGGTCGATGATACGGAAGTGAAGATCGCCGGGCGCAAGGCGGCGCTGGCGAACGGCGTTCTGGACGCGGGGCCGACGCAAGGGGCCGGAGTGCCCAGATTTGCGTCGGAGTGGTGGGCCTGGCAGGGCTCGAACCTGCAACCAGACCGTTATGAGCGGCCGGCTCTAACCAATTGAGCTACGGGCCCCACCGCGGCCGATAGAAACGGCGGCCTGCGCGCCGCGTCAAGCGGCGAAGCAGCGCCGAAATCCGGTGCCGGCTCCGCGGCACGTGACCCCGCTCACTTTCCCGCCGCGCCGCCGCAGCCTAGCCTGCGCCGCAGTCGCCCACAGGGGAGGACTTGCATGCCGCGCAAGACGATCACGCCGAAGATCGACAATCCGTATCCGCTCAATTACGCGGGCGAGACGATCGAGAACTTCACCTACGAATCGACGCTCGTTCTCCTCCGCGATATCGATGCCGTGAAGATGCGCGGCGGGAAAGACGACGCCGAATACATCGTCGGCGCGGATTACGCCGTCAGCTTCAATTTCAAGGACGAGGTGAACAAGCGGACGATCAAGGTGCCGAAGGGCATGCTGACCGATCTCTCGTCCTCGCCGCGCGCGGCCTGGGCGCTGGTGGCGCCGGTGGGGCCGCATCTCGAGGCCTCGATCGTGCACGATTTCCTCTACATCGCATGGCAGGATCTCGGCCGCCAGCCGCAGAGCAACGACTGGCTGTTCGCCGACAACATCATGCGGGCCGGCATGATCGAGGCCGGCGTCGAGCCCAGCCAGCGCGAGATGATTTACGCCGCGGTGCGCGCCTTCGGCTGGGCCGTCTACAAGAGGCCCGATCCGCTGCCGCGCTACGTCGAGGTGAAGTAGCGTCAGCAGCGCGCGAGGCGCGGCGGGCCGGCGTCGGCCGCGTCGGCGCCGTGACGGATGCGCGCGATGCCGGCCCAGTAGGCGGCGGCCTCGCACATCGGGCAGGGGCGCGTGCTCGCATAGATCTCGCAGCCGGCAAGGTCGCGCGTGCCGAGCCGGCGCGCGGCGTCGCGGATCGCCTCCATCTCGGCATGCGCGGTGGGGTCGCCGGCGGTGACGACGCGCGACGGCGCCTCGCCCACGATGCGGCCGTCCCTGACGATGACCGCGCCATAGGCCTGATCGCCGGCCTGCGCCGCCGCTCCGCGCAGATCGAACGCGCGCTGCATGAAGGCGTCCGCGCCGGGCCGTTCGGGCTGGCGGATCGGCTCGCGCGCTTCGGCGGTGGCGGCGCGCACGCGCAGCAGCGGCAAAGCCGCAAGCGCGGCGAGGGCGAAGCGGGCGAATTGGCGGCGAGGGGCGGCGGTCATGGGCGCTTTCTCCCGAAGCACGCCGCAGTCTAGCGGAACGTGTGCCGGCGGTCCGGCATATCGCGAGGAGCCGCAGCCGGCGAAACGAAAAGGGGCGGGTTCGAAACCCGCCCCTACAACGTTTCGGCGCCCTGCAGGCGCGATCAGGTGTCGAGGAAGCTGCGCAGTTTGCGCGAGCGGCTCGGGTGCTTGAGCTTGCGGAGCGCCTTGGCTTCGATCTGGCGGATGCGCTCGCGGGTGACCGAGAACTGCTGGCCGACTTCTTCCAGCGTGTGGTCGGTGTTCATGCCGATGCCGAAGCGCATGCGCAGCACGCGCTCCTCGCGCGGCGTCAGCGTCGCCAGCACGCGCGTCGTCGTCTCGCGCAGGTTCGACTGGATCGCCGCGTCGATCGGCATCACCGCGTTCTTGTCCTCGATGAAATCGCCGAGATGCGAATCCTCCTCGTCGCCGA
>CAZUYG010000875.1:0-1919 GCA_964624265.1 uncultured Candidatus Odyssella sp. | reverse complement strand
TCGTCGATCACGATCCAGCCGGCCGCGATGCCGGCGATTCCGGCGGCGAGCAGGACGAGGCCGATCGTGAGGAACACGAGGCGGCGCGGCGTCACGACCGAGGCCCCGCCGTTGCGGTCGGGGTCGAAATTGCGCCGCGCCGCGTGCATGCGCCATTTGTGCAGAATGACGAGCGCCGCGAGCGCCGACAGCGCGAAGACCGCGATGACGAGCGAGATGTTGACCGCGTCGGGCGAAATCACCAGCCGCGCGTCGGGAATGCCGATGTCGAGCTTCTTGACGTTGGAGCCCCAGAGCGTGTCGCCGAAGCCCTCGAGGAAATAGGTGAGGCCGATCGTGGCCATGAACAGGATGATCTGATCCTGGTTCACCATGTGGCGCAGGATGATCCACTCGATCGCGACCGCGAGCAGCAGCATCGCGAGGCCGGTGAGGATGATCGCGGCCCAGAGCGGGACGCCCTTTTCCATGAGCCCCACGAGCGTGAGCGCCGCGAACAGCACCATCACGCCCTGGGCGAAGTTGAACACGCCCGAGGCCTTGTAGATCAGCACGAAGCCGAGCGCGACGAGCGCATACATCACGCCGGTGAGCAGGCCGCCGATGAACACCTGGCCGAAGAAATCCGGCCGCGCGCCCATGGACACGAAGGGTTCGATGAGCAGGCTGTGTATGAACTCCATCGCCCGCCCTCAGTGGCTCACGCCGAGATAGGCCTTGATCACGTCCGCGTTCGCGCGCACCACGTCGGGCGTTCCGTCGGCGATCTTGCGGCCATAGTCGAGAACCACGACCCGGTCGGAGATGTCCATCACCACGCCCATGTCGTGCTCGATCAGCGCGATCGTGGTGCCGAACTCGTCGTTCACGTCGAGAATGAAGCGCGACATGTCTTCCTTCTCCTCGACGTTCATGCCGGCCATCGGCTCGTCGAGGAGCAGAAGCTCGGGCTCCATCGCCAGCGCGCGGCCCAGCTCGACCCGCTTCTGCAGGCCGTAGGGGAGCCGCCCCACCGGCACTTTGCGGATCGCCTGGATCTCGAGGAAGTCGATGATCTTCTCGACGACCTCGCGCTGGCGGATCTCTTCCCGCTGCGCCGGGCCCCAGTAGAGCGCGTCGGTGACGAAATTGCCCTTCTGCTTCAGCAGGCGGCCGGTCATCAGGTTGTCGAGCGTGCTCATGCCCTTGAAAAGGGCGACGTTCTGGAATGTGCGCGCGATGCCGGTGGCCGCCGCCTCGTGCGGGCGCATCTGCGCCCGCGGCGTGCCCTTCCAGGTGATCGTGCCTTCCTGCGGGTGATAGAAGCCGTTGATGACGTTGAGCATCGACGTCTTGCCGGCGCCGTTCGGGCCGATGATCGAGAAGATCTCGCCCTTCCTGATCTCGAAGCTCACGCCGGTGATGGCGCGCACGCCGCCGAAGCGCAGCGAGATGTTGTCGACCTTGAGGACGACGTCACCGATGCGGCGGCGGTTCGGCTCGCTCATGCGGCCAGCGCGCGCGGCGCCGGCGGCTCGGCGACCGCCGCGTCGGCGATCGCGAGATCGGCTTTGATGGTGCCCGAGCGCCCGTCTTCGAAGCTCACCTTCGCCTCGACGTGGACGCTGTTCATGCCGCCGTAGAGCGCGGCGATGATGTCGGCGTATTTGTCGGCGACGAAGCCGCGGCGCACCTTGCGCGTGCGCGTGAGCTCGCCGTCGTCGGCGTCGAGCTCCTTGTGGAGCACGAGGAAGCGGTGGATCTGCGAGTTCGCGATCTCGGGCTCGCCCGCGAGGTCGGCGTTCACCTTCTCGATGCACTCCCGGATCAGGTCGTAGACCTCGTCGCGCGAGGCGAGGTCGACGTAGCCGGCATAGGGAAGGCCGCGCTTCTCGGCCCAGTTGCCCACCGCCTCGAAGTCGATGTTGATGAAGGCGCAG
>CAZUYG010000874.1:0-1921 GCA_964624265.1 uncultured Candidatus Odyssella sp. | reverse complement strand
CCGACGACGACACGGGCGGCGACTCAAAGGTGCGCGTCTGGACCGCGCCGCCGCGCGCCGACGACGACACGATCACGATTCCACCCGCCGCATCGCCGATGCGGCGCGCGCGGCGCCGGCCCAAGGACACGCTGCGCTACGCCTGGTTCTACGCCTCGCGGGGCACGGTCGCCGCCGTGCTGCTCGCGGGCGCGGTCGGGCTTCCGATCTGGCTTTTCAAGAGCGGCACGCTCGACAAGGCCGAGCACGAGGCCGCCGAAACCTACCGCCACCTGCGCCAGGGCGAATTCGGCGTTTCGATCGCGCTCGATCGCCTCACCGTCGACGGCCGCAACCGCACCTCGCGCGAGGCGCTGCGCTCGGCGCTCAAGCTAAAGAAGGGCGACAACCTGCTAGCCGCCGATCCGTGGGCGATGAAGGCGCGGCTCGAAGCGCTGCCCTGGGTCCGCGCGGCCACGGTCGAGCGCCGCTATCCCAATGCGATGCTGGTGACGCTCGTCGAGCGCGCGCCGATCGCGCGGTTCCGCACCAAAGGCGGCACCGTCCTCGTCGACGAGACGGGCGCGCTCATCAAGGTCGAGCCCGAGAAAGAGCACGAGGGTCTCATCCTGCTGTCCGGCGACGGCGCGCCCGAGGCCGCGGCCGCGCTGCTGAAGCGCCTCGACGACGAGCCGGCGCTCGCCCGCCGCGTGGTTTCGGCCGAGCGGCTCGGCGACCGGCGCTGGGATCTCTCTTTCGAGGGCGGTGCCGTGCTGCGCCTGCCCGACGGCTACGAGAAGGCCGCGCTCGCGAAATTCGCGGAGTTCGAGCGCCAGCACGGCCTGCTCGCGCGCGGCGCTGTCACCTACGACATGCGCCTGCCCGACCGCCTCGTGATTCGCGGCACGCGCACCGCCGCGCCGACGCCGGCGCCCGCACCGCCGGCAAAGCCCGCCGCCGCCAAGCCTGCCAGGAAGACCGGATGAGCCGATGGCCATGAGCGAAAAGAAAAACGGAAAGCCGCGCCGCGACACGGTCGCCGTGCTCGACCTCGGGACGAGCAAGACGGCGTGCTTCATCGCCAAGCTCGAAGACGATGGCTGGCCGACCGTGGTCGGCGTCGGCCACCAGCCGAGCAAGGGCCTGCGCTCGGGCGCCGTCGTCGACATCGAAGGCGCGCGCGCCGCCGTGACCGCGTCGGTGCACGCCGCCGAGCGCATGGCCGGCGGCATGATCAAGAAGGTGTTCGTCGGCATCGGCTGCGGCCGCCCGGCGACGGAGCAGGTGTCGGTCGCGATCGAAACCGGCGGCCGCGAAATCGGCCCCGCCGACATCCGCAAGGTTCTCGATCTCGGCAAGGACCGCCGGCCGCCCGCCGACCGCGAGCTGCTCCACACGCTGCCGATGGGCTTCCGTGTGGACGACCAGCGCGGCATCCGCGACCCGCGCGGCCTGTTCGGCAAGACGCTGGGACTCGACCTCAACACCGTCACCGCCGAGGCCGGGCCGGTGCGCTCGCTGTCCACCTGCATCGCCGGCGGCCATCTCGACGTCGAGGCCTTCGTCGTGACGCCCTACGCCTCGGCGCTCGCGTGCCTCGTCGACGACGAGATGGCGCTGGGCACGATCGTCATCGACATGGGCGGCGGCACCACCGACATCGCGGCGTTCCAGAACGGCGCGCTGGTGTTCGCCGATTCGATTCCGATCGGCGGCGGCCACGTAACGCAGGACATCGCGCACGGACTTTCGACGCCAATCGCCGCCGCCGAGCGCATCAAGATCCAGTATGGCGGCGCGATCCCGCAGCCCGGCGACGACCGCGCCGTGCTCGACGTGCCGCAGATCGGCGCGCCCGAGGAAGGCCCGCCCAACCACATGCCGAAGAGCCTGCTCGTCGGCATCATCAAGCCGCGCATCGAGGAAACCTTCGAGCTGGTGC
>CAZUYG010000873.1:0-1929 GCA_964624265.1 uncultured Candidatus Odyssella sp. | reverse complement strand
TGAACTCGTCATGCCGACGGGAGCGAGGCGCTCTTGCGCCTCGCGAAGTGGAGGCATCGCGCGGCAGAGGCCACGCGCAACTGCACCGCGATCCCTCCACTTCGCAGCCGCGCCCAGCGGCACGGCTGCTTCGGTCGGGATGACGCTGCTGTCATTAGGTCCGCCTCTTGCGCTTCCTACGACTTCTTCGATCCCAAATACGCCCGTTGGATCACTTCGGCCTCGGCAAGTTGGCCCGGCGCGCCGCTGAACGTCACCTTGCCGAGCTCGAGCAGATAGAAATGGTGCGCGACCTGCAGCGCCATGTGCGCGTTCTGCTCGACCAGGAAGATCGTGGTGCCGTCGCGATTGAGATCGCGGATGATGCGGAAGATCTCCTCGACGACGAGCGGCGCCAGGCCCACGGAGGGCTCGTCCATCAGCAGCAGCTTCGGGCGCACCATGAGCGCGCGTGCGACCGCGAGCATCTGCTGCTCGCCGCCCGAAAGCGTGCCGGCCGCCTGCGTCGAGCGCTCCTTCAGGCGCGGGAAGCGCGCGTACATGCGCTCGACGTCTTCGGCGATGCCGCCGCTGTCGGAGCGCGTGAACGCGCCGGCGGCGAGGTTTTCGGCCACCGTCATGTTCGGAAACACCAGCCGGTTCTCCGGCACGAGCGCGATGCCCGCTTCGACGATACGGCGCGGCGCCTGACCGGCGAGGTCGCGCCCTTCGAAGCGCACGCTGCCGCGCCGCGGCTTGAGGATGCCGGCCACCGTCATCATCAGCGTCGTCTTGCCCGCGCCGTTGGGGCCGAGCAGGCACGTGATCTTGCCGGGATCGACCTTGAGCGAGACGCCCTTGAGAGCCTCGATCTTTCCGTAGGCCGTGACGATGTCGGAAATCTCGAGCATCAGATCTTCGCTCCGGTGCCGAGATAGGCCTCGCGGACGGCCTGGTTCGCCTGGATCTCCGCTGGCGTGCCTTCGGCGATCTTGCGCCCGAAATTAAGCACCGCGATGCGCTCGGTGACGCCCATCACCAGCTCCATCACGTGCTCGACGAGGACCACTGTTTTCCCCTGCCCTTTGAGGCTGCGGATGCGGTCGGCGAGCTGTCCCACCTCCTCGCTGTTCATGCCGGCGGCCGGCTCGTCGAGCAGCAGCAGGTCGGGCTCGGCCGCCAGCGCGCGCGCCAGCTCGAGCCGGCGCTGCTCGCCGAACGACAGGTTGCCGGCCAGCTCGTCGCGCTTCGCCGCCAGCGCCGAGAATTCGAGAAAGCGCTCGACCGAGCGCCGCGCCTGGCCGCGACCGCCCACCCAGCGGCCGAGAAAGCCGCGCTCTTTCCGGTGCTTTGCCGAATTCTGCGCGACCCAGAGGTTCTGCCAGACGGTCAGCTCGTTGAAGAGCCGGATGTTCTGGAAGGTGCGCGCGATGCCCAGCGAAAGGCATTTGTGCGGCGGCGCCTTCGTGATGTCGTGCGCGCCGAAGGTGATCGTGCCCGACGTGACCGCGAAGACGCCGCAGATGAGATTGACGGTCGTGCTCTTGCCCGAGCCGTTCGGGCCGATGAGGCCCACGATCTCGCCCTTGCTCACCGCGAAATCGAGCCCGTCGACCGCGCGCACGCCGCCGAAATGCTTCGAGAGGCCCTTCAGCTCAAGCATGGGGCGACCGGACGAACAGGCCGCGGATCGTGCGCGCGACGCGCGGGTCGATGAGGCCGCGCGGGCGCAGGTTCATCGCCAGCAGGATCAGGAGGCCGAACAGCAGGTTGCGCAGCTCGCCGCCGATGAGAATCGGCAGCCACTGAATCAGGATGCCCTGGATGAAGATGACGGCGATCAGCGTGCCGAACACACTCGAGAGCCCGCCCAGGATTGGATAGGCGATCGCGAAAGTCGCCATCAGCACGCCGAAGGCCGTGTGCTCGACATGCGTCGTGTAGTGCGCG
>CAZUYG010000872.1:0-1931 GCA_964624265.1 uncultured Candidatus Odyssella sp. | reverse complement strand
TAGCCCGACGCCATCGAGCGCTTGATGAACAGCACGGTCTTGGCCTTCTCGACGTCGAGGATCGGCATGCCGTAGATCGGGCTCGCCTTGTCGGTCTTGGCGGCCGGATTGGTCACGTCGTTGGCGCCGATCACGTAGGCGACGTCGGCGGTCGAGAAATCGCGGTTGATGTCGTCGAGCTCGAACACCTCGTCGTAGGGCACGTTGGCTTCGGCCAGCAGCACGTTCATGTGCCCCGGCATGCGGCCCGCCACCGGATGGATCGCGTATTTGACGGTGACGCCGCTCTTCTTGAGCAGGTCGGCCATCTCGCGCAGCGCGTGCTGCGCCTGCGCCACCGCCATGCCGTAGCCCGGCACGATGATCACCGACTGCGCGTTCTGCATCAGATACGCGGCGTCGTCGGCGTTGCCGGCCTTGACCGGGCGCTGCTCCTTGCCGCCGGCGGCCACGGTGCCGCCCTCGGTGCCGAACCCGCCCGCGATCACGTTCAGGAGCGAGCGGTTCATGCCCTTGCACATGATGTAGGAGAGGATGGCGCCCGACGAGCCGACCAGCGCGCCGGTGACGATCAGCAGGTTGTTCTGCAGCGTGAAGCCGATGCCGGCCGCGGCCCAGCCCGAATAGGAGTTCAGCATCGAGACGACGACCGGCATGTCGGCGCCGCCGATCGGCACGATGATGAGGAAGCCGAGCGCGAAGGAGAGGATCGTCAGCAGGATCAGCGGAACCGCGCTGCCGGTCACCGCGAACCACACCAGCAGCAGGATCGCGATCACGCCGAGGCCGAGGTTCAGCGGGTGCTGGCCCTTGAAGACGAGCGGCTTGCCCGAGATCAGGCCCTGCAATTTGCCGAACGCGATGACCGAGCCGCTGAACGTGATGGCGCCGATCGCGAGGCCGAGGCCCATCTCGATCAGGCTCGCCGTCTTGATGCCGCCGTCGGGCTTGGAAATGTGGAATGCTTCGGGGTGCGAATAGGCGGCGAGCGCCACGCCCACGGCGGCGAGGCCGACCAGCGAATGGAACGCGGCCACGAGCTGCGGCAGCGCCGTCATCTGGATGCGCAGCGCGATGAACGTGCCGGCGGCGCCGCCGATGATCAGCGCGAGGATGATCCAGACGTAGCTGTCGACGATCGGCTGCAGCACCGTGGTGATGATGGCGATCACCATGCCGACGATGCCGAAGATGTTGCCGCCGCGCGCCGACACCGGCGAGCTGAGCCCGCGCAGCGCCATGATGAAGCAGATCGAGGCGACGAGGTAGAGAAGCCCGGTGAGATTCGGATCCATCGCCGGCCCCTATGCCTTGCCCGCGATGGCTTTCGCCGCCGGAGCTTTCTTCTTGAACATGGCGAGCATGCGCTGGGTCACGATGAAGCCGCCGAAGATGTTCACGGCGGCGAGCGCGATCGCGATGAAGCCCATGACCTTCGCGAAGCTGAACCCGCCGAGCCCGCCGGCGAGCAGCGCGCCGACGATGATGACCGACGAGATCGCGTTGGTGACCGCCATCAGCGGCGAGTGCAGCGCCGGCACCTTCCAGACGACGTAGTAGCCGACGAAGCAGGCCAGCGCGAACACGGTGAGCGAGAAGATCAGCGGATCGACGCCGGCGCTCTGCTGCGCAGTGACGGCGACGTTCTTGGCCGCGGCGGAAAGCTCCTGCGCCTTCTGCATCAGCTCGCGGGCGCGCGCGGCCAGCTCTTCGGCGAGGCGGGTGAGTTCTTGCGGGGTCATCTATGGCCTCACGAAGCGGAGGGGCGCGCGGGGATGATCGTCTGCTCGTCGGCGCTCGCCGCCATGGGCGCTGGCGCCGACGGCGGGGGACTCGGGGCCGCGGCCGGCGGCGCGAGCGACGGATGCACGACCTTGCCGTCGCGGGCGAGGAGCGTGCCCTTGACGATCTCGTCGTCCCAGTTGGGCTTC
>CAZUYG010000871.1:0-1933 GCA_964624265.1 uncultured Candidatus Odyssella sp. | reverse complement strand
AAGCTCGACACGCGTCGCCCGGACGTCATCGACCGCCACATCGACAGCGTCATCGAGGTGGTCATGAACGGCATGAGGTGCTGACGGCGGGCGCCGCCGCGGCGATGAAAAATCGAAACCAGGAGGAAACGCGATGAGCCCGGATACGACCAACGGCGCAGCGGCGCGCGCTGCCGCAAACGCCGGCGAACGGCGGACGATCTCGCCCGCCAAGCTCGCGCACGTGGTGCTGCTCACGCAGGATCTGCCGCGCATGCGCGATTGGTATCTCACCGTCCTCGGCGGCCGCGTCGGCTTCGAAGGGGCCGGCCTCTGCTTCATCAGCTACGACGACGAGCATCACCGCATCGCGCTCGCGGCCTTTCCCGACGTGTTGCCGCGCGGCGAAGGGATGCGCGTGGGCCTACATCACATCGCCTTCACCTACCGCGATCTCGGCGAGCTTCTCGCCACCTGGCGGCGCCTGAAGCGCGCCGGCATCGAGACCTTTTGGCCGATCAACCACGGGGTCACGACGTCGATGTATTACCGCGACCCCGACGGCAACACGGTCGAGCTGCAGATCGACAATTTCGCGACCGCGGCCGAGGCCGACGCCTACATGGCCGCGAATTTCGCCGAGAATCCGGTGGGCGTGATCTTCGATCCCGAGGCGCTGGCCGCGCGCTACGAAGCGGGCGTGCCGCTGGAGGAGCTGCGCAAGCGCCCGAAGCTGCCGCCCGGCGTCTCGCCGTTCGACATGGTCCGCATGTAGTGCGCCCGCGGCCTGCCCTCTCCGCCCGCCAACGGTTTTCCGATGACCCGCCAGGATAGCCCTACCTCCCCGCTCCGCCCCGATCCGCAGGTGCTCGTCGTGGGCGCCGGCCCGGTCGGCCTCGCCACCGCCATCGAGCTCGGGCACCGCGGCATCCGCGTGTGCGTCGTCGAGGAATCGGCCGAGCTCGGCCACAATCCGCGCGCCAAGACGACGAACATCCGCTCGATGGAGCTGATGCGGCGCTGGGGCATCGCCGAGGCGGTGCGCGCGGCCGCGCCGCTGCCGCGCGACTACCACCACGACGTCGTGTTCGCGACCTCGCTCGACGGCTTCGAAGTGGCGCGCATCCGCGACGCGCTGGGCTTCGGCACGGCGCGCGACGACCGGTTCTCCGAATGGGGCCAGTGGATTCCGCAATACCGGCTCGCGAAGGTGCTGATGGACCACGCGGCGAGCCTGCCCAGCGTGCGGCTCGCCTTCGGCCGGCGCATGGTTTCGTTCGCGGAGACGGCGGATGGCGTCGAGGCCGAGATCCTCGATCTCGCCGGCGGCGGGACGGAGCGCGTGTCCGCCGCCTATCTCGTCGGCGCCGACGGCGCGCGCAGCGCCGTGCGCAAGCAGCTCGGCATCGCGATGCAGGGGCAGCACGCGTTCGCGCGCAATTGCGGCTATGTGATCCGCGCGCCCGGCCTCGCGCGCCTGCATCGCTTCGGCGAAGCGATCATGTACTGGATCATCAACCCCGCCTGCCCCGCGATCATCGGGCCGATGGATCGCGACGATCTCTGGTTCTTCGGCTGGCTCGCTTTGCCCGAGCACGTCGATCCGGCGACGCTCGATCCCAAGGACCTCGTGCGCCGCGCGACCGGGCTCGACTTTCCGTTCGAGGTGCTCGCCTCCGATCCCTGGGTCTGCCATCGCCTGCTCGCCGAGCGCTACCGCGCCGGCCGCGTGTTCCTCGCCGGCGATGCGTGCCACCTGCACCCGCCGATGGGCGGCTACGGCATGAACATGGGCATCGCCGACGCGGTGGACCTCGGCTGGAAGCTCGCCGCCGTGCTGCAGGGCTGGGGCGGCCCGAAGCTGCTCGAGAGCTACGAGAAGGAGCGGCGCCCGGTGCATGAGCGCGTGCTCGCCGAGGCGGTCGAGAATTACGGCTTCCTCGCCCACCACATG
>CAZUYG010000870.1:0-1938 GCA_964624265.1 uncultured Candidatus Odyssella sp. | reverse complement strand
ATCTGGCTCGAGTCGAAGGTCGGCCCGCGCGTGATTTCCGGGGGCTTCACGCCGGCGGCCTTGAACCAGTTCTCCCACTCGAAATAGGGAATGTCGCGCAGCAGCGTGTAGTTCAGCAGGTCTTCGGGCCTGCGCAGCGGCGGTCCCTTGGCGAGCAGCTTCGGCGCGATCAGCGGCGTGAAGCGGTCGTCGAACATCTTGATCGCGGTGAGGCCGGGCCACGAGCCGCCGCCGTGCCGGATCGCGACATCCACTTCGTCGCGGCCGAAATCGGCGAGGCGCTGCGAGGCTTCGAGCCGCACGTCGATCTTGGGATGCAGCGCGGAGAACTTCGCGAGACGCGGCGCCAGCCAGCGATAGGCGAAGGTGAGGATCGCGCTGACCGTCAGCGTGCCGCTGTCGCCGCTCGCCTTGAGGCGCTCGACCGCGTTGGCGAGCCGGTCGAAGGCGCCGGACACTTCCGGCAGCAGCACGCGGCCGGATTCGGTCAGCTCGAGCTTGCGCGTCATGCGCCGGAACAGCGGCGCGCCGAGATCCTCTTCGAGCCGCTTGATCTGATGACTGATCGCGGTCGGCGTCACCGCGAGTTCGGCCGCGGCGCGCTGAAAGCTGAGATGCCGGCCGGCGGCAGCGAACGCGCGCAGCGCGGACAGGGGCGGAAGGCGTTGGGACATGGCGCAATCATAGCTGAGTTCCATTCATCCGTCAGGTGCCAAAGCATCGTTTGTCGCGGATCGCCGGTCCGCATAATTCAGCCGTCGCCGCAACAAGCGGATAGATCGGCCCCCGGATGCTCTCCATCCTCACGGATGATCGGAATTGGAGATTGTGCCATGACAACGCGCGCTCACGGACTCGACCGCCCGCTCGCCCCCGCGGCTGCGTTTGCCCCGGCGCGCGGCCTCCGCGCCCTGATCGCGGCCGCCCTCAACCGCCTGGCCGAATGGCAGGAGCGCGCCGAGCAGCGCGCGCATCTGGCGGGCCTGGACGATCGCATGCTGAAGGATATCGGGATCAGCGCCGTCGATGCCACGCACGAGGCGGACAAGCCTTTCTGGAAACCGTGACCTCGACTAGTCTCGGCGGACGGCGCGGCGGTGCGCCGCTCCACCGGGGCGCGGCATGGTGATTTCCGATCTACCGTTCGGCACGACCGACTGGGCGAAGGTTCCCGAAACGCGGCACAAGGGCGAGACCGGCGAAGCGATCTGGCGCACGCGGCAGTTCGGCGCCGTGCGCCTGCGCATGGTCGAATACAGCGCCGGCTACAAGGCCGATCACTGGTGCCAGAAAGGCCATTTCCTGCTGGTGCTCGAGGGCCGGCTCGATACCGAGCTCGCGGACGGCCGCGTTTCGACGATGACGCCCGGCATGAGCTATCAGGTCGCCGACGGCGCGGAGCCGCACCGCTCCTCGACCGCCACCGGCGCGAAGCTGTTCATCGTCGATTAGGGCCGCGCTTCATCCGCTTGCGCATCATGCGCGTCCACGCCTCGTCTTCGCGCGACGGCTTCGCATCGACGTAGACGCCGGTGTCGAGAATGATCGCCTGGAACTCGCGATAGGTCATGCCGAGCGCTTCGGCGCGGGCCAGCCGGCGCAAGGCGATCTCGCGCGGCGGCGTCTTCCAGGCCTTCTTGTAGGCGCGGCGCCAGCAATAATAGTTCCAGTCGCCGATCCAGGGATCGTCGAGCGGCGGCCCGCCATTGTGGCCGATGCTGGCAACCGGGCTTATCAATGCATCCAAGAGCGCCATCGGCACCTTTCCCTGCCGTCCTACGATGCATATTTCGTGCCCCGGAGCCATATCTCCCGCACGGTGCCGCCGTCTTGTCTCGATATAAGTCACTTGTGCTCTCGCGCCGGCGGTTCGGATTGGCGCTTGCCGGCGGGGTCCTCGCCACGGCAGCGCGGGCCGGCGCAGCGCCGACCGATCTC
>CAZUYG010000869.1:0-1946 GCA_964624265.1 uncultured Candidatus Odyssella sp. | reverse complement strand
GCCATTGCTCGATCACGCCCTTCGGGAGATCGCCGACCTTCTTGAGGCGGCGGCCGGGGAAATAGCCGAACAGGCGCGTGGCGAGCGGCGCCGCGACGTACCACAGCCACCAGCCGAACGGCCGCATCTTCGGCGCATATTCGCGCCAATAGCCGCTGCCGGTCGCGACCGTGACGATTTTCGCGATGCGATGGCGGTTCGGCACCATCGGCACGATCTGCCCGCCGAGGCTGTGGCCGATCCAGACCAGCGGCGCCGCGGGCGCCCGCGCCGAAACGGCCTCGATCATCGCCACGCAGTCGCGCTCGGCCCAGGTGAACACGTCGGCCGCGAAGCCGCGCAGGGTTTCGGGCCGCGAGCGGCCGATGCCGCGGTAGTCGAATGTCGCCACGAGATAGCCCTGCCCGGCCAGCCACGCCGCGAAGGGCCGGTAGTAGCCCTGCGGTGTGCCCATCGCCGACACGATCAGCACCGCCGCGCGGGGCGCCTCGGCCGGAACGAAAAAGCGGGCAGCCAGGGGAAAGCCGTCTGACGCGGCGACGTTTTCAAAGGCCGGTATTTGCGCCATGCCGGTGTCAACGTGTCGATCAGAAGGCCGTCAGATTGCCGTCGCGGAAGCGATACAGCTTCGGGGATACCGAATACGGCCCCTTCGCGAAAGCATCCTCGGCCAGGGCGCGGACGCGCCGGAGCGCTCGCGCGTCGTTGCTTCCCGTGACGACGAGAAGATCGCGAGTCGGCAGCGCGACGACAAAGTCGCCGTCGACCTTCATTTTCTGTTTCGTCCACAGCTCCGGCAACAGAATCAGGCCGACCTCGTTCGCACCGTCGGCTGTGAGCACGTAAGTTCCATCGTAGTCTCGGAATTCGACGTCACCGACAATGCGGCGCAGGTTTTCGATTGCGAGTGCGCGGAGGCGGGCACGCTCGATCGACGCTGCCTGGAACAATTTGGCCGTGAAGAAACGCAGATCACTTGGCCAGTCCTCGGCGTAGACGATGGCCAAGTCCGGGCCGAGCGGCTCGAACAACACGACATCGCTCGCCGCGGGCCGTTTTTCGGCTTCGACGACCGGGGTGAATGTTCGGCTTCGGATCACGGGAATGATCCGGGCGGGATCGATCTTGAGGTCGTCGACGAGAAGCCTGAGAGAGCTATCGACATAGAGGGTAATGATTTCGTCGCGCCGGTCGGGCTCCTGCACATAGGCCGCATAGGCATTGCCGAGGTGCGGCGTCGCGTACCGGCCATTCGGGTGGTCGATCCGCAGAGAGAGCGGGCCGGTGATCCGCACCGTCGCGGACGGCATGGCCCTGCGCGCGGCCTCGGCATAGAGCGCGGTAAAGCGGTCGTGAGACAACGGCGTTTCCGCCCGCGCCTGCGCCACGAGAGCGCCAAGAAGCAGGAATGCCGCGAGGATCAGCCGGCCAGCCATCGAAGAATAACGTGTTGCCATTCGGGCAGCACGCTAACATGGCAATGATCCGGGGAGAACTAACCCTTGGTTGCAGGCCGCCTGCCGCGCTTTACGCCGCCTTCGCCAGCCGTGCGGCTTTGAACTGCGGCATCAGGATGACGTAGAACTCGGCCGCCTCGCTCGCGCGGATCTCGTGCGCCTCGTCGACGAGCGTGTGCAGCACGTCGCCTTTTTTCCACGTGCCCGAACCGCCGGCGCCGGCATTGGCCGCGCCCGCGCCGCCGAGCGTGTAATAGAGCCGCCGGCCCTTCGCCTTGTACGACGCGCCCGCCGCCAGCTTCACGAAGCGGATGCCGGTGCCGAACTCGTCGAACGTGCCGAGCACCTTCTCGGCCGCGCCGCTCTGGCCCTCGAGCGGTGTCCACGCGAATGCGTTCGCGTTCATGAACACCGGATGATGGAAGCGCTCGGCCGGATATTCGAGCTTGCGGCCGGTGATGTGCTCCCAGCACGCCTCGTAGCCATCCT
>CAZUYG010000868.1:0-1955 GCA_964624265.1 uncultured Candidatus Odyssella sp. | reverse complement strand
GAGATGTTCGCGAAGAACGAGCCGCAGGGCATGCCGCTGCTCGACATCTCGGTGCAGTTCAAGTTCCCGTGCCGCTTCGGCGATCTCGTTTCGATCGAAACCTGCATCGATGCGTTCGAGGGGCGCAAGTTCACGGTCAAGCACGAAATGAAGAACGGCGAACACCCCGCCGCCACCTGCCGCGAGCACCGCGCCTGGGTGATCCTCGATCCCGGCTCGCCGCGCGGCATCAAGGCGGTGCCGGTCCCCGAGGCGGTGCGCCAGCTGTTTCATCGCCCCTAGCGAAGACGGATTTTCGATGACGCTTTCCAGCATCCTGCAAGCGCTGCTCCTCGGCATCGTCGAGGGGCTCACGGAGTTCCTGCCGGTTTCCTCCACGGCGCATCTGCTGCTCGGCGGCGCGCTGCTGGGCTTCGATAGCCCCAACCGCACCTTCGAGGTGATGATCCAGTTGGGCGCGATCTTCGCGCTGCTGTTCGTCTATACCGGCAGGCTCTGGACCGTCGCGCGCTCGCTCGGCTCCGATCCCGGAGCGCGGCGTTTCGTGATCGGCATCCTGCTCGCCTTCCTGCCGGCGGTGCTCGTGGGCCTCGTGCTCGGGAAATACGTCGAGGCGCTGCTCTATCATCTCTGGATACCCTGCGTGACGCTCATCGTCGGCGGCGTGGTCCTCCTCGTCGTCGACCGGATTCCGTTCCGGCCGCGCCATACCGATGCGCAGAAATTCCCCGTGCTGACCTCGCTCGTGATCGGCATCTGCCAGTGCCTGGCGATGATCCCCGGCGTCTCGCGCTCGGGCGCCACGATCGTCGGCGCGATGTTCCTCGGCGCCAGCAAGCGCGCGGCGGCGGAGTTCTCGTTCTTCCTCGCGATCCCGACGCTGGTCGGCGCCTTCGCCTACAAGCTCTACAAGGATTACGCGACGATGACGTTCGACCAGGCCGGGCTCATCGCCATCGGCTTCGTCGCCTCGTTCGTCGCCGCGGTCCTGGTCGTGCGCACATTGCTGGATTTCGTCGCCCGCAACGGATTCGCGGTGTTCGCCTACTGGCGCATCGCGGTCGGCACGATCGGCCTCATCGCCATCGCGGTGTATGGGACGAAGTAGGCCATTTTCGGCCCGGCAATTGGATTCGCGGAGGGAGACAGGAATGCCCAAACAGATCATTTCGAGCAGCAAGGCGCCGACCACGGGGTTCACCGACAAGGCCAAGGCGCCGCCGATCGTGCAGGCGATCAAGGCCGGGCCCTTCCTCTACGTCTCGGGGCAGGGGCCGCTCGATCCCGAAACCAAGGAGGTCGTGGCCGGCGACATCGAGGTGCAGACGCGGCGCACGATGGCGAATCTCATGGCCGTGCTCGAGGCGGGCGGCGCCACGCTCGCCAACATCGTGAACATGCGCGTGTGCCTGCGCGACGTCGCCGATTTCCCGAAATTCAACGAGACGTTCCGCGACATCATGGGCGAGCACAAGACGACGCGCACCTGCATCGGCGGCACCCCGCACCGGAAGGGAGTCAACGTCGAGATCGATTGCGTGGCCTATCTGGAATAGGCGCGCCGGCGCCGGTGTTCGTACTCCGTCGCGTCGCCGCGGCGGACCGGGCCGCGGGACGCGCCGTTGCGAAGGCCCGGTGACTGGGGCAATCTTCGCCGTCCGCAATCCGGTCTCA
Source organism: uncultured Candidatus Odyssella sp. (assembly GCA_964624265.1). Taxonomy (GTDB): domain Bacteria; phylum Pseudomonadota; class Alphaproteobacteria; order Bin65; family Bin65; genus SBBV01. The sequence continues at coordinate 281 of CAZUYG010000868.1, read as the reverse complement.
GAGCCGGGCAAATAATCCGTTCAGGGAGCCACGCCATGCACATCCGCCGCCTTGCCGCCATCCTTCCGCTCGCCGCCGCGCTGGCGGCGCCCGCCGCGGCCGAAGAGCTGAAGCTCATGACCGGCCCGCAGGGCGGCATCTGGATTCCGCTCGGCGGCGCGCTCAAGAACATGTGGGAAAAGAGCATCCCGGGCCTCTCGATCCAGACGCTGCCGGGCGCCGGCATCTCGAACGTGCGCGCGGTGCAGGAGGGCAAGGCCGACATCGGCTTCGGCAATTCG
>CAZUYG010000867.1:0-1957 GCA_964624265.1 uncultured Candidatus Odyssella sp. | reverse complement strand
CTCGTGTTCAAGGACGGCGAGATCACCGGCCACGTCGATCTGCCGGCGCCCGATCAGCTCACGGTGATGGCGGAATTCTGGTGCGAAACCGCCGCGGCGATCGACCGCTGGAGCGATTTGCTCGTGCCGCAGCCGGCGCCCTGAACGGGGAAGGGCGGGTTTTCCGCGCCGCGGGGTTCCGGCGGCGGACCGGCGCTACTTCACCTCGGTCATGATCTGCTGCCGTGCGACGCCGAGCAGCTCGTCCATCTTGCGGCGGACCTGATGTTCGCTCTGCGCGACGCCCTTGGCCTTCAGGTCGCCCATCACCTTCGCGAACACGTCGTCGTCGCCCGGTTTCTCGAAATCGGCCTTCACGACCTCCTTCGCATAGGCGTCTGCCGATTCGCCCGACATGCCCATCAGTTGCGCCGCCCATTGGCCGAGCAGGCGATTGCGGCGCGCTTCCGCCTTGAACTGAAGCTCCTGATCCTTCTCGAATTTCTTCTCGAAGCCTTTTTCGCGTTCGTCGAAGGTCGCCATCACGCACTCCCAAACCGGTTCTTCCGGAAAGCCGGTCATGCCGGCACCATGCCGGCCCTGCCGGCGGCTCGTTGGCCGCTTATATAGTCGGTACCGATTTGGAGTGCTATGCGTCGCACATGTGCAGCGTCATTTTCCTGAGGCGGCCCGGCCACGCCTGGCCGCTGATCCTGGCCGCCAATCGCGACGAAATGCTGTCGCGCCCGTGGAAATCCCCCGCGCGTCATTGGCCTGACCGGCCCGAGGTGGTGGCGGGGCTCGACGAACTGGCGGGCGGTAGCTGGCTGGGCATGAACGACCACGGCGTCGTGGCCGGCGCGCTCAACCGCCCGGGCAGCCTCGGCCCGGCGCCCGGCCTGCGCTCGCGCGGGGAGCTCGTGCTCGAGGCGCTCGACCATGCCGACGCCGACGACGCCGAGGCGGCGCTCGCCGATCTCGACGGCCGCGCGTATCGCCCATTCAATCTGTTCGTGGCCGACAATCGCGATGCGTTCTGGCTGCGCAACGACGGCGGCGGCCGCGTCGAGGCGTTTCCGGTTCCCGAGGGCTTCTCGATGCTGACGGCACGCGACCTTTCGGACCGCGCGAGCCCGCGCGTCCGTCTCTATCTCCCGCGCTTCGAAGCGGCGCCGGTGCCCGATCCCGGTCGCGGCGAATGGTCGAGCTGGGAGCAGCTTCTGTCGATGCGCGAGGAAGTACCCGGCGCCGGCCACGATTCGGCGCTGGCGATCGTCACCGAAATCGGCTTTGGCACCTCGTCGAGCGCGCTCATCGCGCTGCCCGCGATCGAGCGCACCGAAACGCCGCCCGTGTGGCTGTTCGCCTCCGGACTGCCGCAACCCGGCGCGTGGAAGCCTGTGGATGCCGCGGGGCCGCGACAAGGCGCTCCGATTGTTTCCGCGCGGGGCGCCTGATATAGACTTGGCCCCTGTCGAGCGGCCCAGCGCCGCCCGCCGCGGCCCCCGCGGCGCACGGTTTCCCCTGGCGTCGGCAGCGCACGAATTTCCGATGAGCGCGACATGAGCAGACGCAGGCGCATCTACGAAGGCAAAGCAAAAATCCTGTTCGAGGGACCCGAGCCGGGCACCATCGTGCAGTATTTCAAGGACGACGCGACCGCCTTCAACAACCAGAAGCGCGGCACGATCACCGGCAAGGGGGTGCTCAACAACCGCATCTCCGAATACATCATGACCAAGCTCGGCGAGATCGGCGTGCCGACTCACTTCGTGCGCCGGCTCAACATGCGCGAGCAGCTCATCAAGCAGGTCGAGATCATCCCGCTCGAGGTCGTCGTGCGCAACGTCGTGGCGGGCTCGCTCGCCCAGCGTCTCGGCCTCGAGGAAGGCACCGCGCTGCCGCGTTCGATCATCGAGTTCTATTACAAGAACGACAAGCTCGGCGACCCGATGGTGTCGGAAGAGCACATCACCGC
>CAZUYG010000866.1:0-1960 GCA_964624265.1 uncultured Candidatus Odyssella sp. | reverse complement strand
GGCCTTACCGTGCTCGTGCTGATCGCGCAGGTGCAGGGCAATTTCCAGCGCCAGCTCGAAGAGCAGCTCCCGCAGATGGCGCCTTCGTTCTTCTTCATCGACATCCAGCCCGACCAGCTTGCCGCCTTCGACCGGCTCGTGGCCGGATTTCCGGGCATCGGCGAAATCCGGCAGGTCCCCTCGCTGCGCGGACGCATCGTCAGGCTCAACGGCGTGCCCGTCGAGCAGGCCGTCGTGGCACCCGAAGCGCAGTGGGCCGTGGGGTCCGACCGCGGTCTCACCTATACCGGCCGGATGCCGCCGGGCACGCGGCTCGTGGCCGGCGACTGGTGGCCGGAGGACTATGCCGGCCCGCCGCTTGTCTCGATGGATGCGCAGGTCGCGCGCGGCATGGGGCTGGGGCTTGGCGACACGATCACGATCAACGTGCTGGGCCGCGAGATGGAGGCGAAGATCGCCAACCTGCGCGCGATCGACTGGACGAGCCTCGGCATCAATTTCACGCTGACCTTCGCGCCGGGCGCCCTGGAAGGCGCGCCGCAGACATGGATCGCCACGGCGCAGGTCGACGCTGCGGGCGAGGACGGCCTGGAGCGTGCCGTCACGGCAGCGCTGCCCAACGTCTCGTCGATCCGCGTGAAGCGCGCGCTGGCGACCGCGCGCGACACGATCGCGGCGATCGCCGTCGCCGCACGGGCGACCGCCGCGGTCACGCTCGCGGCCGGCACGCTCGTTCTGGCCGGCGCCATTCTCGCCACGCAGCGCCGGCGGACCTACGATGCCGTCATGCTGAAGGTGCTGGGCGCCACGCGGGCCGATGTCATGCGCGCCCTGCTGCTGGAATTCGCGCTGACCGGCGCCGCGGCGGCTTCGGTCGCCGCCGTTCTGGGCACGCTGGCCGCGTACCTGCTGATCTCGAACTACATGCGCAGCGATTTCGCGCTGCTGCCGGGCACGCTGGCCGCCACCATTGCCGGGGCGGCGGCTTCGGTCGCGGCGATCGGGCTTGCCGGAACCTGGCGGGCACTGGGCCAGAAGGCGGCCCCGCTGCTGCGAAACGCCTGAGCGGCCGCCCGAAACGCCCCTCGGCGAAGATTCTCGAGCCTTCAAGCCACTGAAAAGCCGCAATTTTCATCCGATATGGGGATAGCCGGGATATTGAATTCCGGCCGCCGAGTCCCCATTATCCGCAAGGAAGCCGTCCGGCCCTCGCCGGGCGGGGACAACAATTCGGGAGCCAGATGTCCATGTACGAGACCGATAGACAGTATATGCCGCGCGTCGGCGTCGACGCGGCGGCGTTCGACGAAGGCCTGCGCAGCTACATGCTCGGGATCTACAATTACATGGCCTCGGCCGTGGCGTTGTCGGGCATCGTCGCCTTCCTCGTGGCCGGCTCGCCGGCCGTGTCGCAGATGCTTTTCGGCACGCCGCTGAAGTGGGTCGTGATCTTCGCGCCCATCGGGCTGGTGATGCTGATGTCGTTCCGCTTCGAGCGGATGTCGAAGACGGCGCTGCTGGCGACGTTCTGGGTCTACGCGGCGCTCGTGGGCGCCTCGCTCGCCTCGATCCTGCTCGTCTACACGGGCGCGTCGGTCGCGCGGGCGTTCTTCGTGGCCGCCGGCATGTTCGCGGGCGTCAGCATCTACGGCTACACGACGAAGGCCGACCTGACGAAGTTCTCGACCTTCCTGATGATGGGCCTTTTCGGCCTCATCATCGCGAGCCTGGTCAACATCTTCGTCCAGTCGTCGATGATGCAGTTCGTCATCTCGGTGGTGTCGGTGCTGGTCTTCTGCGGTCTGACCGCGTGGGACACGCAGCGCCTCAAGGACACCTACGTCGAGGCGGCGGGCACGGAGATCGAAGGCAAGCTCTCGATCATGGGCGCGCTGTCGCTGTACCTGAACTTCGTGAACCTGTTCGTGGCGCTGGTGCAGCTCTTCGGCGGCCGCCGCGA
>CAZUYG010000865.1:0-1962 GCA_964624265.1 uncultured Candidatus Odyssella sp. | reverse complement strand
CGAGCGCGGACGTGACGACGAGCACGACGAACGCGGCGAGCACGATCAAGTCGCCATGCGCGAGGTTCACCAGCCGCATGATGCCGAAGATCAGCGAAAGCCCCGCGGCGAACAGCGCGTAAAGCCCGCCGAGCATGATTCCCTGCAGCAGCGTGTCGAGCCCGGCGGTCATCACGCCCCGAAATACGCAGCGTGGATCTGCTCGCGCGTCAGCTCGCCCGGACGGCCGGCGAGCGAGATGCGGCCCTCCTGGAAACAATAGACGCGGTCGGCGACGGCGAGCGCCTGCACGATGTCCTGCTCGACGAGCAGGATGCTCGTGCCCTGCGCCTTGATCGCGGGAATCGCGTTGTAGATGTCGCGGATCACGATCGGCGCGAGGCCGAGGCTGATCTCGTCGCAGAGCAGCACGCGCGGGTTGGCCATCAGCGCGCGGCCGATCGCCGCCATCTGCTGCTGCCCGCCGGAAAGCGCGGTGCTCGGCACGCGCCGCCGCTCGGCGAGAATCGGGAACAGCGCATAGATGCGCGCGAGGTTCCAGTAGCCGCCCGGCGCGCGGCCATAGGCGCCGATCAGGAGGTTTTCCTCGACCGACAGCGAGGGAAACAGCTTGCGGCCCTCGGGCACCAGCGAGATGCCGAGCCGCGTGATGCGTGCCGGCGCCATGCCGCCGATCGCGGCCCCGCCGAGACGCACGGCATCGGGCGGGCAGGGCAAGAGGCCGGTGATCGCTTTCAGGAACGTCGACTTGCCGGCGCCGTTCGCGCCGATGATGGCGACCGTTTCGCCGTCGCCGAGCGCGGCGTCGATGCCGTAGAGCGCCTGGAAGTCGCCATAGAAGGCGGTGAGGCCGCGCGTCTCCAGCATCGCGCTCAGGCCGCGATGCCCATGTAGATCTCCTGCACCTCGGGCGAGTTCATCACCGCGCGCGGCTCCCCTTCGGCGATCTTGCGGCCGAAATCGAGCACGATCAACCGGCCGACGACGGCGAGGAGCGCATGCACGATGTGCTCGATCCAGATGATCGTGATGCCGCCGGCGCGGATGCCCTGGATCGTCGCGACCAGTTCGCGGCATTCGCCCTCGGTCAGGCCGCCGGCGATCTCGTCGAGCAGCAGAAGCTCGGGTCCCGTCGCCAGCGCGCGCGCGAGCTCGAGGCGCTTGCGCTCGAGCAAGGTCAGCGTGCCGGCCGGCCGGTTCGCGCGATCGATGAGGCCGGTGCGCCGCAGGATCTCGGCGCAGGGCGCGATCGCCGCGCGTTCGGATTTGCCGCCGCCATAGACGGCGCCGACGAGAAGATTCTCGAACACGGTCAGTTTCTCGAACGGTCGCGGGATCTGATAGGTGCGGCCGATGCCGGCCGCCGCACGCTTATGCGGGCCGAGCGCGGTGACGTCGCGGCCCTCGAAACGGATCGTGCCGGCATCCGGCCGCAAATCGCCGGCGATCAGGTTGAACAGCGATGTCTTGCCCGCGCCGTTCGGCCCGATGATGCCGAGCGCCTCGCCTTTCGCGACGTCGAGGTCGATCGCGTCGGCGGCCTTCACCGAGCCGAACGAGCGGGTGAGCCCTCTGAGTTCGAGAAGATTCATGCGGCGATGAAACTCGGAGATCCCCGGCCGAAAATCATGCGTCACCCATCAAGACAACGTCATCCCGACCGCAGCGAGCCGCTCTTGCGGCTCGCGAAGTGGAGGGATCGCGTCGCCGTCACACGTTGCCTCTGCACCGCGATCCCTCCACTCCGCCGCCGCGCCAAAGGGCGCGGCCGCTTCGGTCGGGATGACGGGTTTGGAGTAGGGGCGCTGGTCCGCGCGGCTACGCGATCGCCTCCATCTTGCCGCCCGTCGGAATGTTCGGCGCCGTCTTGTTGTCGGTGATGACGATGTCGTACTTGCTGCCATCCTGGAGGCGCCACTGGCCGCCGACCAGCGGCGTGCGCGTGACGTTGGCGCGCGCGAA